>NZ_JBZXDY010000004.1:0-213216 GCF_058725285.1 Flavobacterium sp. DW-iso2
ATACTTCAGGCAATACAAAAATTGAATGGAAATAATTCAACGAATGCTAACTTAACAGGTCCAATAACAAGTATTGGGAATGCAACTGCTGTAGCTTCTCAAACAGGAACAGGTTCTACCTTTGTTATGAATGCTTCACCAACATTAGTAACACCCGTTTTAGGAGTTGCAACAGCAACAAGTATTAACGGAAGCACAATACCAACGTCAAAAACATTGGTGGTAACTACTGATAAATTAAATGTACTTTCAGCAACTACTTCAACGGAATTAGCTGGAGTTATTTCTGATGAAACAGGAACAGGAAGTTTTGTTTTATCGACTTCACCAACATTAGTGACACCTGTTTTAGGAGTTGCAACAGCAACAAGTATTAATGGAAGTACAATACCAACGTCAAAAACATTGGTGGTAACTACTGATAAGTTAAATGTGCTTTCATCAACTACATCAGCAGAATTGGCTGGAGTAATTTCTGACGAAACAGGAACGGGAAGCCTTGTTTTATCTACTTCACCAACATTAGTGACACCATCTTTGGGAACACCTTCTGCACTTGTAGGAACAAATATTACAGGTACAGCTGCTGGCCTTACTGCAGGAAACGTTACTACCAATGCTAACTTAACAGGAGATGTTACAAGTTCTGGTAATGCAACTACTATTGGAGCTAGCAAAGTAACTAATACAATGCTTGCAGGAAGTATTGATTTGATCTCTAAAGTAACAGGAATACTACCTTTAGTTAATGGTGGTACAGGTTCATCAACTCAAAATTTTGTAGATTTAACAACTGATCAAACTATTGCAGGTTCAAAGACTTTTAATAATGATATTAGTGTGAAAGGGTTGGTAGTTGGTTTAGGATCTGCGGGTGTGGCTTCAAATGTCGGTATAGGAAGATCTACATTAGTTTCAAACACGGTAGGGATTAACAATGTAGGAATAGGCGAACAAGCAGGTCGTTCCATTACAGGTAGTAATAATGTTGCTATCGGATTTACCACTAATAGAAATACTACAGAAGGTAGTAGTAACATTGCTATAGGAGACGGTGCGAATTATCAAGGCACTTCAGGATCACATAATGTTTCGTTAGGGACAGGGGCATATAGAGAGGGTAATAGTGGTTCTTATAATATTGCACTGGGAAATGCATCGTTATATGATGAGGCTACAGGAAGTAATAATATAGCATTAGGAAGGGACTCAGGTCGCTATAATAATGGTGGTCAGGGAAATATTACTTTAGGTTATCAATCAGGGAATAGTATAATATCAGGGAGTTACAATGTTGTAATTGGTTATGATGCTGACGTAAGTGCGGACAATTTAATCAATGCTACTGCTTTAGGTAATGGAGCAATAGTAGATGCGACCAATACCATTCAATTAGGAAACACAAGTGTAACTAATGTAAAAACTAGCGGAACGCTAACCGCAGGTGCTGTAATCTACACTAAAACGGACGGAACAACCGGACAGGTATTAACGACTAATGGAGCAGGAGTTACTTCTTGGGGAACTCCAACAGCCTCAGTTCGTGAAGTAGCTGATGAATTTAGTGCTACAGCATCGCAAAGCAGTTTTACTTTAGCACAAACTAAATCTATAAATAGTAAAGTAAAAATGTATATCAATGGAGTTAGGATAAGTAATAGTGCATACAGCGTAGCTGGAACTACTTTGACTTATACTCCAGCAAGTAATGGTGGATATGCGTTAGTGATGGGCGACAGAATTCAGTTTGACTATTTCTACTAATATTTTTTAGCAATAAAAACGAAAAAGACTAGATATTTAAAAATATTTAAAACATGATAAGAAAATCGCTAAATATTGTATTAATAGTATTGTGTTTTGTAAGCAAGAGCTTTTCACAAGCCACTATTGTTGATGTATCTGGAACAAACAGTACGTTATCTATTAACAATAATGTTCAATCGACAATAGACCCTCAAGTTACCGTAACTGCGGATGGTAATATTACATCCTTTACAGTTACGATTTCGGGTAGTTATACATCAGGAGATGTATTGTCTTTTACTGGGAATTTACCTTCTGGAATTACTGCCGCTACTTTCAATACAAACACCAGAAGTTTGGTATTTACAGGAACGACCACTGCTTCAAATTGGCAAGCATTATTGAGAACTGTCACTATTCAAACTGTTTCTGCAACTTGTTACCAAGAACAAAGGCAAGTGAGCTTTGTTGCAGGAAATAAATATTACAATAATTTGAACGGTCACTTTTATGAAAATATTTCTGGAGCTATAAATTGGCCAAACGCATTAGCAGCTGCGGCAACCAAGTCCTATTTTGGTCGTCAAGGATATTTAGTAACAATGACATCTTTGGCTGAAACTAATTTCATTTGGAAAATCATACAAGTAGATTCTTGGATGGGGGCCTCTGATAATGATGTTTACATTAACGCGGCTACTGGCACAACAAAATATGCTGATGCTGCAAATGCAGAAGGGAAATGGCATTGGGTTTCTGGTCCAGAAAAAGGAACCTTGTTTTCTATAGGAAATGGGTCACCAGTAACCCAAACAGACCAATTTTCATATTGGAACAATGGTGAGCCCAATGATTCTGCTGGAGAAGATGCGGGACAATTCTATGCAGGAAATGGAGGTCATTGGAATGATTTAAATTTTAGTACAAATCTTGCATCCTATATAGTTGAATACGGTGGTATGTCAACGGATAATGTAGGATCTAATGTTTTTTTTACGCGAGATTTGTTACTAACGGGAGCGCCATCAGGAAGTATTACGGGCGGGAACACTACAGTTTGCCCTACAAACAGTACGACATTAAACTTGGTCGGATTAGTTAGCGGAGGTACCGTGGTAAAATGGCAATATTCGTATGATGATTTTTTAACTGATGGTACTGATATAGCTAACACAACAAGTACAAACACTGTAACTAATATTACTCAAAACACGTATTATAGAGCTGTAGTAAATACGCCAAGTTGTGCTAATTTAACAACCTCATCTACAAGAATCTATGTAAGCAATACTGTTGCTGGAAACATTGTAGCGGACAATAACACTATTTGTGTTAATGCTAATGTTAACTTTACCTTGAATGGTAACAGTGGTAATGTTACTAAATGGCAAGTATCAACTAGTAGTACTTTTGCATCTGCCGTTACAGATATTGCTAATACTACAACGGCTTTGTCATATCAAATTACCACAGCAGGTACGTATTATTTCAGAGCAGTGATAGCAAGTTGTTCTAGTACAGTTTATACTGCTGCTTATACTATTTCATGTATAGCAGGTACAGCTCCCATGGGAGGTACAGTTTCAGATCAAAGTTTTCTTGGTGGCTCTAATTCAGGAACATTAACATTGAATGGTTATACAGGCACAATTAGTAAATGGCAATATTCTACTGACGGTGGAATAGTTTGGACAGATATTAGTAATACTGCTACTACTTATGCTTTTTCTGGCATAACATCGACCAGAAGGTATAGAGCGCTTTTAACGAGTGGGACTTGTGGTTCTGCTTGGAGTAAAATAGGACAAGTATCGGTTATTAATGCCACAGTTTTAACTAGTAACGGTAGGTTTGAGCTCAATTTGCCAAATTATATAGATCTTAATGGCGCAACAGGAGCCGACACATCTTTAGATAAATTTGGTCGAGTAATAAGTATAAAACCTAAAAGTGGTCTTACATTTGCTTCTGCAGCTTTAAGCGCTTCTGCAATAAAACAAGCATATCCCGCTTCTACCGATGGTATTTATTGGATTTCTATCCCTAACATAAATAGCGGTACTCCTTTTCAGATTTATGCAGATATGAGTACCGATGGTGGTGGATGGATGCTGTTAAATGTCGGGGCAGGGTATACAGCAGCACCATTAGCCAGCAGCGTTACCTCTCCAAATGTTTTGGGTTATTTACCGCGAGCGACTGTAATTGAATTAGCTAACGTATCTACAGATGTTCAATTACGCGCAGGGAATTCTTCTACCTCTTATGCAAACAAAGTAACTTCGACGTCTCCATTAGCAATAGGTGCATTAAAGAGTTCTGCAAACGACGTGAATGGGGAAGCAACCTGGGCAAATGGAGCCTCGTCTACCTTTGTTGTAAATTCGGGTACTTGGCAATGGGCGTATTGCTGTCCTGGCGCTGCTGCAGGATGGCCAAAAATGTATCATTCAAATAATTATACTAATGGTGTACACTGGTTTGCAGATGTCGGTTATGGTAGAAAATTTTCCGAAACAAGAGATGCGTGGTTTTCAACATGGATACGATAAAATATAATAAAGTTCATTTTAATAATTGGATATTTAGCATCTGTTAAGACAAGTAATAAATTTATCTTATTTGGATAAAAAAGGTTTTGAGACACGACGATTACATTTAATAAAATTATACTTTATGAATTGCATTTTATTTCAAATGAACGTTGTATTAAATAAAATTTCTAGAAGATTAATTAGTTGCGGCTATCTTATCTTATTATTTGGTTTTACCACAAATGCTCAAACACCGTCAGGGTTTACTCGTATTGCCTATGAAGGACTTGATTATAGTATTGGATATAATTCTTCTCACGAAATTTGATTTTTAATGTGGATTCATTAAGACAAAAAAATGATCCAACTTTTGTTAAGTATATTATTAACAAAAGTAATGATGTAATTAACGACTTGAAAAATATAGATATAAAATTTAAAACATGAAAAAAATAATTCTAATAATAAGCTTATTTTTTAGATTATTGAGTGTAGCTCAAAGTACATATACAGTGACAAGTTTAATTGACGATAACAGTGTAGGGACCTTAAGAACAGCTATTAATACAGCAAATTCTAATTCTACTATCAATGAAATAGTTTTTTCTGCCGGATTAATAGGTAAAATAACATTAACTAGTAATTTACCTAATATAAAAAGTAGTTATACTATCACAGGACCAGGAACTAGCATTATAAGCATTTCAGGAAATAGTATTTATAAAATGTTTACGTTAGATCCGAGTGTAGTTTTGACCATTACAAGCTTAACTTTGACTGAAAATTCAAAAGGAACATCAACAAATCCTGGAACTATTTTTTATGCTTTTGAGAGCTCTGTTTTAGCATCAGACATTAGTATCACGGGAAATACTCAGGGTTATGCCTTCTACGCAGGAAGTGACAATTCATTGATCAGTTTTACTAATTCGACGTTTACCAATAATAGTGGTAATAGGTTTATTACGAGTGATTTTGGTTCGACACCTGATACGACATCTGACAACGATGCAGATTATACTAATAAAATTATCGTTACAGGCTGTACCTTTTCTAATAACAGTGGTATGATTTTTTTCGTAGAAAGATATGTAAAGTTAGATAATTGTATTTTTGATAATAATTCAGGACTGATAGGTAATTTTAGGGGAGTCAATAGATTTCAAGTTTTAAACTCAACATTTACAAATAATACCGGGGCTACTCTTTTTTCATTTTCGTCTTGGATTTCTAGTGAAGGTTGGGGACTGACAACTTTAGGTACTAATCATCATTTATTTGATGGCAATCTATTTACTGATAACTCTGGTATTGTTATCAATACTGGTAGTGTCAATGATCAAAGTAAAACAACTATAATAAATAATGTTTTTTCTAATAATGGAACTGAATATACTGGGTCTCCAATTGTAAATACCAATAATACGTTAGGAAATTTTTTCGACTCTGTTTTATTTAATTCATCAGATGCTAAAATAACAGTTACTATGAACAGAGCTGTTTTTAATACTAATACCGGAAGTGGGGAACTGCAAGCCTCAGATTTTAGATTTTCATTTAGGGGTAGTTATGCAACTTTACAATCTATAACTCCTACGAGTATTTCATCCAAGGACAATATTTATACTTTAGGATTAGATCTATCTGGCGATATTTATGGAACGGAAACCATAAGCCTTTATCCTATAACAAATTCAATATACGACATAAATAGTAACATTGCAGGGGCGGTCCAAAAAAATAATACTACCCTTTTGAATTTTAATATTAGTATTCTTTCTTCCGCTGGGGAATTTGGAGTAAATAACACCAATTCTTATGTAAATAAAAATGGTAAAATAGGAAGTGGAAGTGGTCTTACCAAATATGGAAAAATAATTACAGTACCCTAATTAGCAGCAATAATAACTTGGAAAGATTCAAATACGTGTGTAAATTGAAATTGGATGCCGTTCTTTAAAAGAATCTTTTAAAGAACAATCTGTTGAGTCGTTGATAGGCATCCACTATTTTAACACTGATTTTTCATGACAAGCCATGTGGATGTTTAGTCCTTAATGAAACGTCTTTCTAAGTACAGTAAAGCCTCTGTTTCTATGTTTTTAAAATGCTTACCCCGCCTTTATAACTTCTTTCACCGTTTGCTCATAATTGCGAATACTCTTTGATTTTCTTATATTTTTAGCCACTTTGTTAGGATTAGCAAAAATAACTGAAAAGTACTCCCATAAATGGTGCATTTTCAATAAGATGTGGGTTGAACCAGATAAGGATTCGCTATATCCTGCGTATAAGGTGTCATGAAATTCACTAAACAATTCCATTTTATTTTTTGGATATTCTAAGCTGTTGCTTTTAATCATACTAGGCAAAAAAGGATCAGCAATCAAGCCGCGACCTATCATCCAGTGATCTATTGCAGGAAAACGCGCTTGCATTTCGTGGAATTTCGCTACCGAAGTAATATCGCCATTGTAATACAATTTAAGTTTGGTGTTATCGACACAGGCTTGAAAAGCATCTAAGTGGACACCACCTTTGTACAATTGTTTTCCAATGCGGGCATGAATCGCTACATTCTTAATGGGGTATTTTTCTAAAATAGGAAAGACATCAAGAATTTCTTCGGTAGTATCATATCCCAAACGCATTTTCATCGAGACAATAATATCCGATTCGTTATGAACTTTATGTAGAATTTGATTGATTTTTTCAGTGTTGCTTATCAATCCTGATCCCATTCCACATTTGGTTACCATCGGGTAGGGGCATCCTAAATTCCAGTTTAATTCTTTATATCCTAATTCCTGTAAATACTTCGATACAAACAAAAACTCATCGGCATCATTCGTTATAATTTGCGGAATAACTTCTAGTTCGGAGTTGTTCTCTGGTAATAAATCACGCTGATAGGAGGATTTAATTACCATTTTTCCGTTTAAGCGAATGTATGGTGCATAAAAAGTATCTATTCCGCCAAAAATTTTGTTTTGCGCATTTCTAAAACGGAAATCTGTAAATCCTTGTAAAGGAGAGGAAAGTAAGGTGTAGTTCATGTACTGTTTAAAAAATGCAAATATAAGGTACTTTATATTGTTATGGTTTCCATTTATCAGATATGTTAACCAAAGTAGATTTAAATAAAAAAACCAGACTCTCGTTTTGAAAGTCTGGTTTTAAAGGGAATGCTATTGTATAAATCACTACACTTTTCCTAAGGTATATAATTGCTCCATTGTAGGGCTTAAACTTCCGCCTGCAGGTTCTAATGTAATTCCAAAGGCTTCCGCATCACCAGTATTATTAACAGCAAAAATGCGTTGGTTGTTTTCATCAAACTTGTCTAATAATCCAATGCTTGTTGGGGTCAAAGGATTCAGTTTTAGAGCCCAAACCTGATATACCATTCCTTTTGGAGGTTCTGGTAAGCCTGCTGCATCAACATAAACTACTTGAGTTTCTTTGTTCCAATACACTTTTGCAGAGGATTCTGGCGCTACAGCCTGTCCACCTAAACTTACAACGGTATTCTTTGTATCTCTTACAACCGCAAGACCGATTTCATTTTGCTTGTTTTTAAGTTCTAATTGATTTAGTTCTTTTTCAACTTTTGCTTTTTCAATTTCAGTACTTACAACTTGATTGCTGGTCTGTTCCAATTGATTGTATTGGAATCCAATACCAACCAATAAAAGAACGGCAGCTGCCCATCCAATATATTGTGCCCAGTTTCTTGATGTTTCCATTTCTATTACTGGCGTGTGTTTTAGCTCTAATTTGGCTTTGATCTTCTCATAGTTAGCCACCGAATGAAAGGGTGAAAAACTAGAGGAAAAGGCCACAATTGCTTTCTCAATGGCAATAATTTCCTCCTTAATTTCAGGATGCTTATTAGCCATGGTAGTAACTTCTTCATTTTCGGTGTCGCTTAGCAAACCATAAACGTAGAGTTCTAATATTCCGGAGTCGATATATTCTTTTGTTTCCATTATACTTTCAAATAGTTTCTTAAATCATTAATACAATTTCGATTGTGTGTTTTTACGGTTCCTAACGGGATTTCCAACTCTTCCGAAGCTTCTTGTTGGGTATATCCTTTAAAGAACAATAAATCTATGATTTGTATACATTTTGGTTTGAGTCTTTTGACAAACTCTTGTATTCCAATTGTATCCACTTTGTTGACTAGTTTGTTACTGTCGTCTAATAGATGTACGAAATTATCTGAGGAAAGGTTTTTTTGACTGTTGTTAAAATTTTTGGATCGCAGTTTATCTATAGAGGTATTTCTTGCTATATTAAGGATCCATGTATAGAATCGTCCTTTACTTTCATTATAGGAATCAATATTTTTCCAAATCTTAACGAATACTTCCTGAAGTACATCCTCGGCTTCTTCTCGATTTCGTACAAGAACATTAATAACTGAAAATAAACTTTTAGAATACATATCATAGAGATGTGTAAAAGCTCTTTCGTCTTTCTTATATACTAATACTAATAACTCTTCCTGGGTCATATACTTTAGGTTTTACTCTTACAAACTTATACAAACTTATTTACAAATGAATAAATTATATTGATTGGATCTACAATTAATATAGTGGTTTAAAATACTTGTGTTTTTATTTTCATTTTAAATTATTGAAAATCAATTATTTAATAAATATATTAACTTTTTTTTAATTTTTTTAAAACCAAAAAGAAAACAATCGCGTAAATGCTTTTATAACCTTTTAAATTATAACAAAATGAAAAAAACAAAAATGGTATTAGGTCTTTCGCTAATTGCGATTTCAGGCTTAATCTTAGTAGCAGCGGATCACGTAGATGCTCCATCAGTAACAGGTAGTGCAGCAGACATTACAGACATGTACACTTTTCAAGGACAAGAAACTAATAATTTAGTTTTTGCAGTTAACACTCAAGGGTTGTTAAGTCCTAATGCAACCGCGGCGGCTGCATTTAATGAAAATGTGATGATTGAAATTAACATTGACAATACAGGTGACAATGTGGAAGACTTGGTTATCCAAGCAATTAAAAAAGGAGATAAAATGTACTTCTTCGGACCGTATGCTCCTGGAACAACTGGAACATCAAGTACAATTAAAACCAGTGCGGCATCTGGAAGTGTTGCCATTTCTAAATATGGCGCAGCAGCGGTAACGTCTACTGAAAACGGAATGAAATTTTTCGCTGGACCTAGAGACGATCCATTCTTTTTTGACTTAGGTCAATTTCAAGCAATCCTTGGAGGAACTGCTACAGAATTTAATAATCCGGGTGTCGATACTTTTGCAGGTTCAAATGTATTATCTGTAGTCGTTGAGGTTCCAAAAGCAATGTTGGGTACAGCAGCCTCTTTAAATGTATGGGCAGAAACTAAGAAAAAACAATAATAAATTTTATTCTAAAAAATTCAAAATTATGAAGACAAATAAATTCAAAATCATAACTCTAGCACTTGTATGTGCAGTAGCTACAGTAAGCTGTAACGATGAAGACAATAACGGAGATGCAATGGCAAGTACTGACTTCTCAGGAACTTTTGCACAACAAGATCAAATGGCTAGACCAGCGATAAACACAGTTTTTATTGCTTCGGGACAACCTAAAGACGACTTTAATGCGGCTATACCTTCTGCAATGGGAGCGAAATACCAGCCAATTTTTGAATCTAGATTAATGGCGTTAAACCCTGGATATACTACGAATGCTTTAGGTTTGACTGCAGCACAATTTACAGGAGTGTTAGCAACTGATGTTTTAAACGTGAAAACTTCTGGAAAAACAACTTTTTTCGATGGAACAAATGTTTTAACTGGTAGAGCTTTGGCTGATGATGTAATTGATGTTGAGTTACTGTTAATCTTTGGTGGGCCAACAGGTGGTTCTAATACTGGTCTTACTTCAGATCACGTAGATGCAAATGATAAAGCGTTTACCACTTCTTTTCCTTACTTGGCAGCAGCCTGGTAATAAATTTTCAAAAAAACAGAGCTCTGTCAGAATTAGTGAGCTCTGTTTTTTTTCTAACAATAAACAAAACACATAGATTATGAAACCTTATAAAATTATCCCCGTCCTGGTTTTTACAATCCTTTTTATTTTCGCTTGCGATACGAATAAACAGAACCAGATTACAAATACTTCCGATTATAATAAATACTTGCATGTTGATGGTAATGAATCATTGGACTTTGCAAATAAGGAAATTGATTTTTGGCAAAAAAAATACGATGCAGCTCCTAATCAAAAAAGTTACTTAGGTATAATTGCTTCAAAGTATGCCACTCTTTTTGAATATACGGGCGACATTAAAAATTTATGTAAAACAGAAAATTTACTTGTCCAATCGAATGAAGCTAATAAGTATTCCAAAGTATCGACAATTCGTTCGTTAGGAAGAAACTATATTGCGCAACATAGATTTAAAGAAGCTTTAGCTTTGGCCAATAAAGCGCTAGTGATAGGAGAAGGGCGAAAAGAAACTCAAAAATTGCTGTTTGATGTCCAAATGGAATTAGGGAATTTTGCTGAGGCAGAAAGTAATTTGAATGCAATAAAAGACATGAATGATTATGATTATCTAATTCGTTTAGCAAAATGGAATGATCATAAAGGTGATTTGAAAACGGCGATTACATTTATGGAGAAAGCCAGAGATATTGCCGAGAAGGAAGATAATAAAACACTTAAAATATGGTCTTATTCTAATCTAGGTGATTTTTATGGTCACGCTGGGAGAATTCAGGATTCGTATGACAGTTACTTAAAAACATTAGCAATAGATCCCAATTATTCCTATGCATTAAAAGGAATTGCTTGGATAGTATTTTCTCATGAAAGAAATACTAAAGAGGCAAAAAGAATTGTGGAAGCTATTGAAATTACACACAACACTCCAGATTTTTATTTATTGAAATCTCAGATTGCTCAATTTGAAGGGGATGATGCAAGAGCTTTAGAATATAGAAAGGCGTATTTCGCTATGCTTGAAAAGAATAATTACGGAGCAATGTATAATAAATACAATACTTTGATTTATGCTGATGCAAAAGAAACAGCGCCTAAAGCATTGGAAATCGCAAAAATTGAAGTGGATCATAGACCAACACCAGATTCTTATGATTTATTAGCTTGGTCTTATTTGAATATGGGACAAAAGGATAAAGCATTAGAAATTGCCAAGAAATATGTAGTAGGAAAATCATTTGAGCCAAAGGTGCAATACCACTTGGCAATGATTTACAAGTCCAATAATGAGAACCAAAAAGTAGCACCTATAAAGGAAGAATTACTTTCTAGCATGTATGAATTAGGTCCTAATTTAGAGCAAAAGGTTAATCAATTATAATCCCACCATGAGATATTTTTTTACAATAGTACTCGCCTTTTTAGGGTTGGTATCGCACAGTCAAATCCAAAAAGGAGTTGTTGTAGACGAATTTGGGAATGCAATTGAGAACGCCTATATCGTAAATACCAATTCGGAGGCACATGCACATACAAATGAGCTGGGGATGTTCAGCATTGATAAATCAGTAATAGGAAATATTTTGATAGTAACTGCTTTGGGACACAAAAAAGCAAACTATACGATCGGTGATTCAGAAAACAGAATTCTGTTGGTAGAGGATATCTTTAGATTAGATGAGATAGTGATTCAACAACAGCTTTCGGCGCTGAATGTCATTTCAAAAATTGATTTGCAAACGACTCCGGTAAATTCTTCTCAGGAAATTTTAAGAAAAGTTCCAGGATTATTCATCGGTCAACACGCCGGTGGAGGTAAAGCAGAGCAAATATTCCTAAGAGGATTTGATATAGATCACGGAACTGACATTGCTATTTCTGTGGATGGAATGCCTGTAAATATGGTATCGCATGCACATGGTCAAGGCTATGCCGATTTACATTTTGTTATTCCAGAAACGGTAGAAAAGATAGATTTTGGAAAAGGGACGTATTATGCCAGTAAAGGGGATTTTGCAACGGCAGGATACGTCACCTTCCAAACTAAAGAAAAGTTAGACAAGAGCAGCATAACTGTAGAAGCGGGTCAATTTAATACGTTAAGAACGGTAGGAATGTTTAATCTTTTGGGAAACCAGAAAAAACAAAGTGCCTACATCGCAACAGAATACATCTTGACAGACGGTCCGTTTGAGTCACCTCAAAATTTCAATAGAATCAATTTGTTAGGTAAATATTCGGCGGTATTGGATGACAATAGTAAGTTCTCAATATCTGCTTCTCGTTTTTCCAGTACTTGGGATGCGTCTGGACAAATACCACAACGATTAGTAGATAATGGAACTATTTCTAGATTTGGATCAGTTGATGATACAGAAGGAGGGACGACGTCCAGAACAAATATTAACGCGTCGTTAAGTAAACCTATAGATGAAAACACGTTCTTAAAAGCCAATGCTTTTTATTCGAAATATGATTTTGAACTGTATTCTAATTTTACTTTCTTTTTAGAAGATCCTATAAATGGAGATCAAATCAAGCAAAAGGAAAACCGATCTATTTACGGGATGAATGCCGAATTAAATAAAAAAGTACAAAGTAATGATTGGGATGCTTCATTTCAATTAGGCTTAGGTTTTCGTGCAGATGCAACTATTGATACTGAACTATCACACACCTTGAACAGAAGTATTACACTAGAAAATATTAAATTAGGAGATATTGATGAGACAAATGCGTTTACGTACTTAAATGCCGAATTCAAATTTGGGAAATTAACGATCAATCCAGCAGTAAGATTAGACTATTTCAAGTTTAATTACAGAGATAAGTTAGCAACGATATTTAAAACACAGTCCGAAAGTGAAGTAAAAGTGTCTCCGAAACTTAATTTTATCTATTCCCAAAATAACAATTTGCAATTTTTTGTAAAATCAGGAGTTGGGTTTCATTCGAATGATACTCGTGTTGTAGTTCAAAATAATGGAAAACAAATTTTGCCTACCGCAATAGGAACTGATGTAGGAACGATTTGGAAACCTTTCCCAAGGTTAATTGTAAGTTCGGCACTATGGTATTTGTATTTACAGCAAGAGTTTGTTTATGTAGGTGATGCCGGTATCATTGAACCCAGTGGCAAAACCAGAAGAATGGGAGCGGAGCTAGGATTGCGTTATCAATTGAATGATTGGCTTTATTTTGATGCTGATGCTAATTATACTTACGCCAGAAGCATTGACGAAGCGAGTGGACAAAACTACATTCCATTAGCACCTGATTTTACTTCTACTGGAGGATTAAGTTTTCAAAAATGGCATGGACTTTCAGGAGGATTAAGATACCGTTATCTAAAAAGTCGTCCTGCAAATGAAGATAACTCAATTGTAGCAAAAGGATATGCTATAGCTGATTTTAATATTAATTATGAATATAAAAGTGTCACATTTGGGATTTCAGTAGAGAATCTATTGAATACTAAGTGGAATGAAACTCAATTTGCTACTGAATCAAGATTAAAGAATGAGTCGGAGAGTGTGGAAGAAATTCATTTTACACCTGGAACGCCGTTTTTTATGAAAGCAAGAATAACGTATAAGTTTTAATAGAAAAATATTGGGTTTGTTTGTTTTTGTTAGAGAGGCCTAGCGTTAATCCTGTATTGGCGTTAGGTATTTTTATTTAACGTTTGTTCAAGCAAAATAAGATTTAGGAATCAACAAAAGTAATTTTGAATTTGTTTAATTTTATAAAAAATATAATTATGAAAAACCTATTGATGCTAACATGTAGTGCATTACTTCTTTTCAGTTGTCAAAATCAGGCACAAAACAAAAAATCAGAAACAAATAAAAGTGGAATCGCTATGGAAAAACAAAATATTTATCAATTTAAGGTTGAAGATTTGTCGGGAAATACATTCGATTTCTCCACTTTGAAAGGAAAAAAAGTAATGATTGTGAATACTGCTTCCAAATGTGGATTGACTCCCCAGTATAAAGACCTCGAAGCAATCTACAAACAATATCAAGATAAGAACTTTGTGATCATTGGATTCCCTGCTAATAATTTTGCGTCACAAGAACCGGGTACTAATGAGGAGATTGCTTCTTTTTGCCAACTTAATTACGGTGTGACTTTCCCTATGATGGATAAAGTATCTGTAAAAGGAGATGATATGTGTGCAGTATACCAATTCTTGACACAAAAATCTAAAAATGGGTTAGAAGATTCGGAGGTAGCATGGAATTTTCAAAAATACCTGATCAATGAAAATGGGGAATTAGAAAAAGTGATTGCGCCGCAAACGCTGCCTACTGATGCGTCTATAATCGACTGGATAAAAGCATAGTTTTTTAAAATTTACAGCATAAAAAAAGCGATTTTCATTGGTGAAAATCGCTTTTTTTTATTCTAAAATTAACTGCATGAAGACAGAATGCAACCAGCGGTCAAATTTAAAACCAGATTCTTTTATCATTCCCGCCGTTGTAAATCCAAATTTTTCGTGAAAGACAATACTACTTTGATTTTCAGCGTCAATGACTGCAATCATCGTATGGAGGCCTTGTTTTTTAGCTAAAATAATTAATTCCTGAAGTAGTATTTTTCCAATTCCTTTGCCATGAAAATCATTGTTCACATAAACGGAATGTTCTACGGTATATTTATAAGCTTCTCTGAAACGGAATTCACTGTACATGCCAAAACCGGTAACAACTCCATCTAATTCAGCTACAATTACTGGGAATCCTTTGTTTATTTTATCGTCTAAGATTGTCTTTTGCTGTTCATAACTTCTTACATTGTAATCGTATAATGCAGTTGAATTTAAGATATTATAGTTGATAATATCTAATATCGCTTGGGTATCTTCAGCGTTGTAAGGTCTAATTTTGATTTCCATTTTGATCGGTAAATTTTGTTGTCAAATTTAATAAAAATCAGTTAAAATGGGGCGAAAAGAGGGAGCAAGTTTGTAACTTTGCTTGGCTTGAGGTTTTGAACAACTTTACAAACTTCGAAACCTTAAACTTTAAACTAAAATTTAATGATTTACCCCAAAATACCTTTAGCGCAAAGCATAATTGAAATTTGTTTAGCCAAAGGAATTACCACCATAATAATTTCGCCAGGATCGCGAAATGCCCCTTTAACGATTGGTTTTGTAAGCAATCCCGCTTTTAGTTGTTACAGTATTGCTGATGAACGATCTGCTGCTTTTTTTGCTTTAGGAATCGCACAACAGACAAAGCAGCCTGCAGCATTAGTATGCACATCTGGTTCCGCATTATTAAACTACTATCCTGCCATTGCTGAAGCTTTCTACAGTCAGATTCCATTGATTGTAATTTCCGCTGACCGACCGCATAGTAAAATTGATATTGGCGACGGACAAACGATTAGGCAAGAAAATGTATTTGCGAATCATTCTTTGTATAATGCCAATTTGGATGAGGTGGTATGCTTTGAAAATGACATTAAAATAAATGAAGCAATCAATATTTCAATTGCTCAAAAAGGACCCGTACATATCAATGCCCCTTTTGAAGAACCGTTGTATGAAACGGTTTCTGAACTTTCCGTAAGTGTTAGCGTTACTGCTTACGCAAAAGATACGCAGTCTCTTTCACAAAAAGAGGCAGGGAAGTATGCGACGATTTGGAACAAGTCCACAAAAAAATTGGTATTAGTGGGCGTGAATGAACCGGGAGTAATCAGTGATAGTACAATTGAAATTTTAGCTGCTGATCAATCGGTGGTGGTTTTGACTGAAACAACGTCAAACGTACATCATCCCACCTTTATAAATACCATAGATACTTTAATTACTCCTTTTACCAATGAAGAGTTTGAGGATTTTCGTCCTGAAATATTAATCACTTTTGGAGGAATGATCGTTTCGAAACGAATTAAAGCTTTTTTAAGAAAATACAAACCAAAGCACCATTGGCATATTGATTCACTGCGGGCATACGATACATTCAATGCATTGACCAAACATTTTGAAGTAGAACCAAATGTATTCTTCGATGCTTTTTTACCGCTGACAAAATCAATTGAGAGCGATTATTTTAAGAAATTGGATGCCGTGAATAAATTGCGAGAGCTAAAAAGCAAGATCTATTTAGATAAAATTCTATTCTCAGATTTTAAATTTTTTGAAAAAGTAATTCCGAGTTTGCCAAAAAATTCGCAGTTGCAAATTAGCAATAGCTCGGCCATCCGTTATGCACAGCTGATTTCTATTGATCCTTCCATAGAAGTCTATTGCAATCGAGGAACTAGTGGTATTGATGGGAGTACTTCTACAGCAATTGGTGCGGCTGTAGCCAATGGAAAACAGACGGTGTTTATTACGGGTGATATTGGATTTTTATACGATAGCAATGCGTTATGGAACAATTACATTCCCAAAAATTTTAAAATAATTTTGATAAACAACGGAGGTGGAGGAATTTTCAGGATCTTACCAGGTCATAAAGAAACTCCTGTTTTTAATACTTTCTTTGAAACTTCCCATTGTTTAACAGCAAAACATTTAGCTACGATGTACGGATTTGAATATACTATTGCCAGTGATGAACTGAGTTTAGAAAAAGGTTTAGCGACTTTGTACGGTCAAAATGAAAAGCCGGGGCTACTGGAAGTTTTTACCCCAACGCTGGAAAATGATGCTATTTTGCTGCAGTTTTTTAAAGAGTTGATCTAATTTCATAAAAAAAGTCAATAAATGACTTTATAAATTAGTGGTGTTTTAAATAAATGTTTAAATTTGAGATACTTAACTAATTTTTATTAAATATTAAATCTTTATTTATGAGTGCAAGAGATGAATTAATTGTAAAGTATGCCGCTGATCTGAGAGACAAATGTGGTATAAGTCCTAATATGGATTTACTGACAAAAGTAACAATAGGTTGTGGACCTTCTATTTATAATGCAGATTCCGCAACAGTGGCAGGAAGCCAGCAAGTAGAATTAGATACAGTAAAAAATAATTTCTTGATAAAGAAATTGGGTTTGGCAGATGGAGCAAATTTAGACGCAGGTATCGATGCAGTAATGGAGAAATACGGTCGCTCTAATAAAAATAAATACAGAGCTGTTGTCTATTACCTATTAGCAGTTCACTTCAAAAAAGAAAGTGTTTACAATTAATATTTTTTTTATAATATGAAAAAAGCGCCTTTTGGGCGCTTTTTTTGGTTCTGTCTCATCTCTCTATAAATAACATTGTATGTAGTGAGTTTTTACTCTATTTATTCCTCAAGCAATTGTTTTATCTGAAGATTAAACTTTTCCCCGTCATAATTAGCGAATCCCTCATGGTGTAATCTCATTATTCCATATTTATCCAAAACGATTGTAGTAGGTAATGATCCCGAATAAATTTCTTTCGGAACAGTCGATACCGATTGGAAAATTGGTAATAAAAAATTCTTCTTATCTAAAAACTGTTTTCCTATGGCGATATCATCATCCATGTTTATCATCAAAAATACTATGTTATCATTATCTTTAAATTTTGAGTGAAATTTTTCTATAGAAGGAAATTCAGCAATACATGGTGGACACCAAGAGGCCCAAAAGTTGATGAAAACAACTTTACCTTTCAAGTCAGCTGTATTTTGAACATTCCCTTCGTAATCCTTAAAATCAAAATGATTACGGAGTGTATTATCTGAAGAATTAACTGTTGAAATCTCAGCGTTGAAGAGACCAGTGAATAGCAACTGCTTAATGAGAAATGATTTTGCATCCGGACTGAATAGTAAAACAGCAATAAAGATTAGGAATACAATTGTCGACAAATTTTTCTTAATCATTTTTAGATTAATAAGTTGTTTCGATTGCTTTTCTCCATTATTTTTTTCGACCATTATTATATTATTTTTATTATTGTTGTTTGCGTCAAAATATTGACAAATCTCTATATGAATTTCTATAAAACCAAGCAACAATTGGTAGCTTGGTTTTATAGAACTTCATTATTTTACTTTTCCTTCTTTCATTTCTTCCGAAGGTTTTATCACTATTAGGTCATCATTTGAAAATTCCCCAAATACTTCAGCTATAGTATCTAATTTGATGCCTTCCTTAACTGATACTTTTTTAATTTCATTATTGTTAAAGGTAAGCACAAAAGTACCACTTTGTGTATTCAGTATACTTCCATTTTTGACCCAATAAGAGGGTGCTTTTCTTTGTAATTTTAATTTAACTTGGGCGTAATCACCACCTTGTAACTCTCCTGAGGCATTGTCCACATCAAATTCTATAGTCAAAGAACGATCATCTCTGTTCAAGAATCCTGAACTTCGAGATAATTTAGTTTTAAATATTTTTCCGGGCTGCGAACTTATTGTGAAAGTTGCAGGCATCGATTCCGTTATAGATGCAGCATGTTTTTCGGGAAGAGCAAGTGTTAATCGCAGGCGATTTCCTTGTGCAATCATAAACAATGGCTGCCCTGAACCTGTTCCTGCAAGCGCTCCAACGGAGACATTTCGAGAAGTTATGATCCCATCAAAAGGGGCTGTGATTTGTAAATATTTTTTAAGTTGTCCGCTACCCGCCGTTCCAGCGCTGGCACTTTGATAGGAGGCTTGAGCGCTTTCCATAGCACTTTTAGACCTTTCTACTTCTATAGCAGCAACAGCTCCTGAAGTTTTAGACGCTTCAAGCATTCTTTCATACGCTTGTTTTGCATACAAATAATCGCTGTATGATTTCTTTTCCGATGATTGGTCCGAAATGTATTTTTGATTCATTTCTGGAGCGACAAGTTGTGCAAGTAATTGTCCTTTTTTGATCTTTTGTCCGCGTTCAACATATATCTTTTCGACGAAACCATTCACCTTGGCATAAACCGCTACCTCTTCGTATGGTTGTAATTCGGCTGGTAAGGATATTTCATATTCAGGATTTATATGCTGAATAATAGCTGTTTTAGGCTTCTGTAATTTAGCCACTTTGATAGCTACTTCTTTTGCTTCTTTTTTATCAGAGCAAGCAGTTAAGGCAAGCAATGTAAACGTTGCAATAGCAACCGTTTTTATTTTTTTATTTAGATCGTACATTTTATATTTATTAAAGTTTATTAAACAAAATATTTACTTTCATCATCATCTGGATCAAGCGAAGGATTTGCAATCGCTGTTCTAGAAAGCATTGACGAAAAGAAATGGGGCACCAATAAAAGTATGGTGACCGTAGAGGCTATTAACCCTCCAATAACAGCTCTTCCTAGTGGAGCCACTTGTTCGGCGCCATCGCCAATTCCAATTGCCATGGGTAACATTCCGGCTAGCATTGCGGCGGCTGTCATCAGTATCGGCCTTAGTCTTGAAGTGGCTGCAAGACGTGCTGCATTTGCTGGCTTAAGCAATAAGTCTTTCCGATAAAATTCCGCTTGATTAACTAGCAGTACAGCATTAGAAACAGATACTCCTATAGACATAATTATCCCCATATAGGATTGTAAATTGAGCGTACTTTGTGTCACAAACAACAGCAACAAGCTACCAGCAATAACCGCTGGAACTACCGACAAAATAATTAATGGCACTTTATACGATTGATAATAAGCCGCCAACATCAAGAATATCGCAATAATTGCAACTCCTAAACCTGATAATAAATTACTCAAGGTATCATCCAAAAGTTTAATGGTACCTTCTGTCCAAACCGTGACTCCCCGTGGTGGTTCACCCGCATCTTTAATGGCTTGTTTCACAGCGCTCGATGCTGTTCCTAAATCTTTGCCATGTAGATTTGCAATTAGGGTGACGTAGCGGTTAGCTCCTTTTCGATTAACTTGTGCTGGAGAAGTGACTCTTTTAATAGTTGCTACATCTTCGAGCACAGGTCTTAAACTACCATTTTTTAATGGTAAAGATTTTAGTTTTTGTTCCGATGACATTATCGCTTCTGGAATTTGTACTTGCACCTGAAACACCAATCCCGATTTTGGATCTATCCAAAGATTTTTATTTGTAAAACGAGTTGACGAAGTGGCAGTGACTAAACTTTTCGTAATATCTTGCACTGTTAAACCAAATTGTCCAGCTAGGTCACGGTTTATTTCGATTTCTAATGTGGGATAAGCTACAGGTTCTGCTATACGAACGTCTCGCAAATACGGAATCGATTTTAGATTCCCTTCAATTTTGGAAGCAAAAGAAAAAGCAGCTTTCAATTGTCCTGCACCTACTTTTACTTCTATTGGGGTCATAGCTCCTTGACCCATAATCTTTTCTGTAAATTCCATTGGTTCAAAATTGATTGCCACTTGTGGATGACTTTTTTTCAATTTTATCCTGATCTCTTCCTTCAAATCTTCCATCGATCCCTCATACACTTCTTGGTTGACCGAAACTTGCACTATTGCCTCATGAGAAGCATTCGTAAAAGTAAATATGGTGTTAATAGGTGAAGTCGCTGGCTGCATTCCGACAAAAGCGGATGATATCGCTACGCCGTTTTCTGGCACCAATGTTTTAATTTCACCTAAAATTTCTTTTACAATCCCCTCCGTTTTTTCCAGTCGGCTTCCGGTTGGAGCTTGAATGCGTAGTTGAAAATCGCCACTGTTGGACAACGGCATCACATCTGTTCCTACATTAGGCAATAACAGCGCTATCAATCCAACAGTTACAAAAACATAAAGTACAAAGAGCGAGATAGATTTTGTAGACCATTTACGCATTCGATAAGAATAATTGACGCGAAATTTATCAAAGAAAGCACGTTTGCGAGCCGTATTAGCTACTTCATTCTTTTTCATTTTCATCATCCAATTCGCTAGAATTGGAACAAATGTTTGAGAAGCAACAAAAGAAGCCACCATTGCAAAAGCTACTGCAATAGACAAAGGCATAAACATATCTTTTGGAATACCTGTCATAATAAAAGCGGGCGTTAAAACGGCTAGAATACATAGTAAAATAAGCAGTTTCGGAATTGAAATTTCAACTAGAGCATCACTAATTGCACGTTGTTTGGGTTTCCCCATTTCCATGTGTTGGTGTATATTTTCAATGGTGACAGTGGCCTCATCTACTAATATTCCTATGGAAAGCGCTAGTCCGCTCAATGTCATAATGTTAATAGTTTCCCCTAGAAAATACAACGCAGCAACCGCACTCAGTATAGCAATTGGAATAGTTAACACCACAATTAATGCTCCTCTAGTATCTCCCAAAAATAAAAAGATAACCAATCCAGTAAATACAGCACCTAAAATTCCTTCATGGATTAAATTAGATAATGAACTTTCTATATATTTCGACTGATCGAATTCATATTTTATACTCACATCTTCTGGAATTTGATTTTGCAACATGGGTAATGATGCTTTCAAATTTTTGACCGCTTCGATTGTTGATGCATCTGCTTTTTTTATAATCGGAAGGTAAACCGAACGCTTACCGTTGATAAGTGCATAACCAACCGTTTGATCTGCTCCATCTTGAACACTCGCAACATCTCTTATGTAAATGGTACGCGAGTCGTTTGTTTTTATTGGAGTATTTAAAAACTCTTCTGGACTCTTTGCAATGGAATTTATGGGAGCCATTAAATTTTCATCGCCAATTCGGATGTTACCAGCAGGCGATGGAAGACTGTTTTTTGTAATGGCAATGGTTATTTCTTCAGCGCTCAATCCGTTGGCCTGCATGGCTTCAGGATCTATATTAACAATAATCGAACGAGCATTTCCTCCAAAAGGTGCTGGCGCAGTGATCCCTGGAATGGCAACAAACATGGGACGTATTTTTGTAAGTACTAAGGTTTGAATTTCATTAATAGAACGCTGATCACTTTCAAATACTAATTGTCCAACAGGTAACGAACTTCCGTCGAATCGAACCACCATAGGAGGTACCGCTCCAGGCGGTAAAAAGCCCATGGCTCTGGAAACTGAGGTGGAAACTTCTCCTGCAGCTTGCGCCATATTTGTTCCAGGGTAAAAAGTCAATTTCATAAGCGTCAATCCTTGAATGCTTTTGAAGTCCATACTTTTGACTCCACCCACAAACAAAAGCACTTTTTGGAATTCATTTGCCATAAAACCATCCATATAAGCAGGAGATAGTCCTCCGTAGGGCATGGCAATATACATGGCAGGAAGTTCTACTTCGGGAAATATATCTACATTTATTTTTTTTATTGCTGTAAAGGATAAGAAGACAATTGCTGCAACAGCAACAATGACAGAGATAGGCCTTCTTAACGCAAATCTTATTAAGTTCATATCAATAGAATTATAGATTAGTAAAAAGAAAATTAAAATCGGATGTCAGCTCAGCTTCATAGGCTACCAACATCCAATAATCTTGCGATGCTTCTAAAAGTTGATTTTCTGCAACTTCAAATAATTGCTGTATTTGCAGCAGCTCATTTAGCCCAATAAGACCGCTTTTGTAGCGAGATAGGTACATTTTATACCCATCATCAGACTGTTTTACAGCAGTGGTTGCCTTTTCTATTTGTTTGAATTGTTGACTAATTCGCACCTGGGCTGCAGCTAAATCGGCCTGCATACTCTGCTCGTATTGTGTATGAAGGTTTTCTACACTTTCTGCTTCTTTAAGGAATCCTTTACTTTTTATGCTGTTGGTAAGAACGTTTGTAATATTCCACGTAATCCCTACTCCAGCAATGAAATTATTAGCATTGTTAGCAAAGCCATCCTTCCATTTTCCAGATACATAGCCATTGTCATTGATGCTTGTACCTCTATAAGAAATCCCTCCTAAAAAATGTACAGATGGTAACAGGGCACGATTTTCAATCACACTTTTAGCAGTGTAAAAGTCTGCTTGATGTTTTAAAGAGCTAAGAATAGGATGAGAATTACTTATTAATGTTTTTCTTTCTTCAATAAAAACCACTGGTTTTGCGAAATGTGCTAGTGCACTTTTGAAGTTAAAAGCACTTGCCCCAGAAAGTTCCTGTAGCTTTATCAAAGTGGCACTACTATTCCCTTCCAACTGGTCATTTATTGCAAGTGCTTGAATATAAGCAGAAGAAGCCAGTAAACTATCAGCCGCAGGTTTTAATCCCGCTTTTGACAATCCAGAAGTAATGGTACGAATCTCATGTAGTCGTTCAATCGTTTTTTCATTCCAAGAAAGTTTTGTTTTGTTATATAAAAGTTTGATATATCTTTCGGATAAAAGCTTTTTTAGTTGCAGAACATAAGCGTCTTTTTCACTATTTTTTCCATTTGTGACTGCACGAGCGGCTTCATTTTCTTTTCGAAGTTTACCAAAAGAAAAGACTTCCCAATCTACAACAGCAGACCCAAATGAATTTGATGAGAGATTAGCTCCATATAATGATGCGTCACCACTAACATTAAAAAAACCAGCTTGTGGAAAAAATGCGCCTCCAATACCATCATACGTTCCATAAGTACTTTGCGCTTGCGCTTTAATTTGCGGTAGTCTGCTCGATTTTACTGCACGCTCATTGAATGCGGAAGCATCTGCAGCAGTTTGTTTGGCTTTAATTCCTGAGTAATCTTCTGCAACATTTTGCCACAAATCATTTAAAGATTCAGATGACTGTTGTGCATATACGGGAACTAAGAATCCCGTGACTAGCCACAAGAATGTGGCTGCCAATTTATATTTGACCATAATAAAATAATAGATTTTGAGATCAGGTTATTGATCAATTAATTGAAAAATTGATGTACTGAAAGATGCCATAGTAGAAGGTTCTCCAATGGCATTTATAAAAACTATTAGGGTATCAAATGATCAATTTGCGGTAGAGCAAGAAGATGGGTAAAGGATCACAAATTTTAAAGGTGTTGTAAAAAGGATGCTTATTTTTTTCTTTTTCAGAAACAGAAAAAAGTAGCATTACAATTGCTGACAAAGTAGCAACAGCCAATAAGTTACTTGTAAATGATGATTGTGTTGGAGCTTGTGATAAATCGGAAGTTAGCGAATGCGAACAAGCATCGTAAACGGCAGTTGAAAAAGCATTGTTTTTTTTATTTCCACCCTGCTCAATTGCAGTAGGAATTCCAAGAACATTTTTTATTTCATTTTGTATGTAGCATGAAGAAAAAAGTAAAATAGTAATCGCAGCAATTGAAAACAAATGCCGAAATAGGAGTGCTATATTAGTTTTTAAATTCCTGTTCATTGCTACGAAGATATGTTTATTGTTAAGAAATACAAACCGGAATCAATAAATTTAGATTTTTTTAACTTCTTTGTGACTATTTATTCCATTAAACGCTCCCTCTTACTTCTGTTGGTTTTGAGGTTCTTTTTATCAATTGTAATTTTTCAAGATTTATTGCATCTAAAAATAGCTATGTCATTAGAATAGACCTACTATATTACTTCTAAGAGAAAGTTAACAGGTACATCTTATTTTTAACCGATGAACATGTCCAAAAAAAACAGGATATATGTTTTAAAGAGAAAGCAGTCCAACTTACTTAAATGAGAATAATCATTTCAAAAATCACTTGGGATTTAGGATTACCAGCTGAATAATTCCAGCATAAATATGCTTGAATTATTCTATAGGTTCGCAGTATAAATTTAGAGAAATTAATTTCATTTTGATTTCTTAAATAGATGCTAAAAAGTTCTTTTTTTGTTTATTCCTATGTCGTTTTAACGAATAGGTATTGGAAAAACCGGTAAGCTTGCATGTCCTAATTCATCTATCGCTTGAACAGCAAAAAGGAAATTATCTTTAGAATAGGGGATTGTGGTTTTCGTATCTGTAATGAAAATCATTTTCTCCCAGTTTGTGGCTGATGTTTCTCTTATAAGAACTTGGTATCCGTACGTTTTTTTGTTCTCCGCTGCTTTCCAAGCTAAAGTTGAGAAATTAGTCAAGTCTTTTACCTCAATGCCCACATTAGTAGGCGCTTTTGGTGCCCAAGCTAAATTAGCCAATGTGGCTAAATTTGAAGCAGCTATTTTGCGTAGGTATTCAAAATCCATGAATTCGGGTAAGTCACCATATTTAATGGCGTTTTCAGTTCGTAAATCTTGGTGTTGATGATCAAAGTTTTCATTCATTTCGCAGAAACGAACTGCAGTGAATCCGTTTTGACTAAAAGGAGTATGATCACCACCGCGCAAAAAACGGTCATTTCTATAGACCAAGTTAACTTCTAACTGAGCTACATATTGATCAGTTGCTGTTTTTATGTATCGCGCTAACAGTCGAGATGGGCTGTCGTTGTCTCTATTGGTTAGTTTTCTCATTTTTGCTTCGTCCTCAGTTTCTAGATAGGGAGTCGCTTCACTAAATACTCTTACTTTAGTATTGTCTCTAAGGTTTGTTCCGCTAGACAAGCTGTTTCCTATCATATCGTTGTTGAGCATCGCCACGATATTCCAGTTTTCTTGTTTAGCAAGCTCAGCTAAATGTCTAGCACCGTACAATCCTTGTTCTTCTCCCGTTACAGCTACAAAAACGATTGTATAAGGAAAAGATCGCTTACTCATAACTTTAGCCAGTTCCATCATGGCGGCAACTCCAGAACCATCGTCATTAGCACCTGGCGCATCTGATTTGGCATCCATAACATCTGTAACTCGGGAGTCGAGATGACCGCTTATAATTAATACTCGGTCATCACTGGAATCTGTTCCTTTTAAGGTTGCCATTACATTTCCCATTTGGCTATCAACAGCAATGCGTTTTCCATCTGCTTTTATGGTAAAATAATCGATTTTTGACGTAAGTCGGCCATTTGATTCTAAAGCGTATTTATCAAATTCAGATTTCACCCATTGTTGTGCTGCGCCAATGCCTCGCGTTTTACTTTTAGTGTCGCTTAAGGTATGGCGGGTGCCAAAGGAAACAAGTTTTTTTACGGTGTTTTCAAGACTTTCAGCTTTGACTTCCGTAATCATTTTTTTAATTTCGGGATCATCAACAGTGATTTGGGCGAAGCTGACTTGAGTAAAAAGCAATAAGGCAAAGAGGTAGCAAAAAAGATTTGGTTTCATTTATTTTTTGGTATTTATTTTCAGAATTTAAAATTAAGTAAAAAAAGAGATTTAATAGTGGGTAAAAATAATTTTAATAGTTGTTTAATGAGTTTTAAGGAGCTTTTTGTTGGTTTTGTAGAAAATGAAACGTTGTAATTTAGCCCCGATAGAAGTGCGTATCCTTTTTGGGCTGGGGTTCAGCCCAAAAGATACTGCGGATAGCGGGACGAATCGTTTTTGTAATTTATGTTGTTTTTGCTTCTAAAAAGGAAAATACGAGGGAATTGTATGATGGGATGGGGTTACTATTTTCAAACTTCGTACCTTTGCAGCTTAGAAAATTGAATAAAATGATTGAAATAGGAAAATACAATACGCTTACAATACTTCGTGACACTAAAGTTGGTTTATTTCTGGGCACACCAGAGACAGATCCTGAGGGAATACACGACATACTTTTACCCAATAAATATGTGCCTAACGAATTTGAGATAGGTGAGGAGTTGATTGTTTTTGTTTATTTAGATCATGAAGAACGTCCTGTAGCAACAACACTAGAGCCTTATATTTTATTAAATGAATTTGCACTTTTGCGTGTAAATTATGTTAATCAGATTGGTGCTTTTATGGATTGGGGAATGGAAAAAGACATTCTGGTTCCGTTTAAAGAACAGGCTCGTCCTATGGAAAAAGGAAAACGGTACTTAGTGTATCTTTATATGGATGAGAAAACGAACCGTTTAGTAGCTTCAAGTAAGACGAATCAATTTCTTAAAAATGAAGAACTTACAGTTGAAAAAGGAGAGGAAGTAGATTTGATTGTTTCGCACATTACGGAGATTGGGATCAACGTAATTATAAATGAACGCCATAAAGGATTGCTTTACAAAGATGAAGTTTATGATGATGCTATTCGTACGGGTGATCGTATGCGCGGATACATTAAAAATATTCGTCCTGATAATAAAATTGATGTTGCCTTACAGATACAAGGATATCAAAGCATCGAACCTAATGCAGATTTAATTCTAGATGAATTAAGAGCCAGTCGTGGTTTTTTACGATTGACAGATAGCTCACATCCTGAGGATATAAAGACTGTTTTAAAAATGAGTAAGAAAACATTCAAGAAAGCGATTGGAGCTTTGTATAGAGAAAAGCTAATCGAAATCAAAGAAGACGGAATATACCTGATTAAAGAATAAAAAAAAAGAAAGACTAATCGAAAACGGTTAGTCTTTCTCTTTTTTAGTTTGTTTCGAATAATCGAAGTACAAAGCTAAAAATAATCTAGGGCAAAAATTTACTTACAAGCTAGACTCTTATTTATAATAAAAACCATTTGGTTTCTTTTTATTGTATAAAGATAGTAAATCCAAAATTTTTGCTGCCATGTAACTTTGTTAATGCAGCGATATGGTTTTCATAATCTTTCTTTTAACCGTAGGTGTTACTATAGTCCTTTCACAATTTCGGTAAATAGCTTTCCCGTTTTCTCACTTTTTCTGTTGTTATTATTTAAAACCACAAAATAAAGAGAGACGAAATTTTTAAATTCAATCAAAGTATTCTTTTTTTAGGTTAATAAATCAGTGAAGTTTAATAGCTAAATCAGGATTGTTTATTCCTATTCTGCTGATTAGCATGTTCTAAAATTAGTCATTATAGTAGTTGACCACTGTTAATAAACTATTTTTTTTTAAACTTTAACACTTTACCATCGTTTTGTAAAGGAAGGATTTCTAAAGCTTCCCTCATAGAATAGTATAAAATGCAAAAAATGATTTATTTTTACACTTAAATAATTTAAATCAATTATAATGGATTGGATCACTGCCAAAGAATACGAAGATATCACCTATAAGAAATGCAATGGAGTTGCTAGAATAGCATTCAACAGACCTGATGTGCGCAATGCTTTTCGTCCAAAAACAACAGCTGAGCTATACAACGCATTTTACGATGCGCAAGAAGACACTTCTATAGGGGTTGTTTTACTTTCTGCTGAAGGGCCTTCGTCGAAAGATGGAGTGTACTCTTTTTGCAGCGGCGGGGATCAAAATGCCCGTGGTCATCAGGGGTACGTGGGAGAGGACGGTCAACATCGTTTGAACATATTAGAAGTACAACGTTTAATCCGTTTTATGCCAAAGGTGGTGATTGCGGTGGTTCCTGGCTGGGCAGTAGGTGGTGGACATAGTTTACATGTCGTTTGCGATCTAACACTAGCGAGTAAAGAGCACGCGATCTTTAAACAAACAGACGCTGATGTGACCAGTTTTGACGGTGGTTATGGTTCTGCTTACCTTGCTAAGATGGTAGGACAGAAAAAAGCACGTGAGATTTTCTTTTTAGGACGCAATTATTCGGCTCAGGATGCAATGGATATGGGGATGGTAAATGCCGTTATTCCTCATGCTGAATTAGAAGATACCGCTTATGAGTGGGCACAAGAAATATTAGGCAAATCACCTATGGCGATCAAAATGCTAAAATTTGCGATGAATCTGACCGATGATGGCATGGTAGGACAACAGGTTTTTGCAGGTGAAGCTACGCGATTAGCCTATATGACCGAAGAAGCCAAAGAAGGTAGAAATGCATTCCTTGAAAAGCGTAAGCCAAACTTTGAGAAAAAATGGTTGCCCTAATACCGTTTAAAATTTAAGGCTTGAAGTTGGTTTTAATAACCTACTTTAAACGTTTTGAATACTAAACTTTTAACAAAAAATAAATGAAGAACTTCTCAAACGAGACGATAGATACCACGCAACTTCCTAAATTTGAAGAAGTAGAATTCTCTATTTTAGATACTGATTATTGGAAAGTAACGGTGCTAAATGTATTTTTTTTTTTTCTAATTGTAGGAGTAGGGCTAGGAGTATTGTTGTTTTTTAATAGAGGCTTATTAGTTTTTGCGGTTGGAATTGCAGTAACTTATTTTGTCTTTCTTTTTCTTGTATTGTTATTATCGAGAATTAGTTTTAAGAAAAAAGGGTTTGCATTCAGGACTCATGATGTTCTTTTTAGGCATGGAGTTATAGCGACAAATACGATTGTAATTCCTTATAATAGAGTGCAGCACGTGGCTTTACATGAAGGGTTTGTTTCTAGGTATTTCGGGTTGGCAAAAATCGAAGTTTTTACTGCGGGAGGAAGTTCCAGTGACATAGAAATCCCAGGAATCAAAAAAGAGCAGGCCGAAAATATCAAGCAGTTGTTAATGGGGAAAATTCAAAAACAACTGTAAATGGAGGATACTTTACATCAGCCTCAACGGCAATCGTCCGTCGGAGTATTAATCCTTTTTTTAGATACCCTGCAAAAATGGGGGCGCGGTTTATGGCCTATAGCGGTGATTTGGATTTTTAAATTCGAGGAGCTTAATAAAGTATATCTGCTTTTAGGTACAATTGTTGTTGTGCTGACAATCGGAATTGTTGCCTACTTGCAATATCGGAGCTTTACTTTTTATTTGGACAATGAAAATGAGGAGTTTATCATCAGCGAAGGAATTTTTAATAAAACAAAAACGATTATTCAGCTGAATAGAATCCAACAGGTAAATATTAACCAATCCTTAATTCAAAGGATTATTGGTGTTTATGAGCTAGACGTTGATACTGCTGGAAGTGCGAAAAAGGAAGGAAAAATACAAGCGATTTCACATCCATTGGCTTTAGCCTTAAAAGCAAGGTTAATGGACAATGAAAAAAAAGAAATTAGTTCAGCAGAATTAGAAGAGCCCTTACTAACTGAAACAGTAGAAGAGCTTCCTTTTATGAAAATTAGTTTTTTGAGCTTGTTAAAAGTCGGGATTACGTCAAATTACGTAAAGAGTCTGGGGTTGATTTTAGCCTTTTTTGCCACGGCGTACGAGAATAGCCGTAATTTCATCGAGCATTCGGATTTTGACAAAACGAAAATTAATGCCTATTTAGATCGAAGTTTAGCGATGCAATCGATCGCTATAATTGTAATGCTGATGTTGTGCTCTATTTTGATCATTAACCTAGTTCGTACCATTTTTAAGTATTACGATTATAAAATCACTAGACAAAATGGGTCATTATTGCTTTCTTTTGGCTTATTAAGTACAAAAAGTACTATTTTGAAACAAGAGAAAGTGCAAATTGTAACTGTTACTAGAAATTATTTTCAGAGGAAAATGAATATTCTGGAACTTAAAATTAAGCAGGCGACAAGTGGTGAAACAGAGGAACGTAAGTCGGTGATTGAAATTCCGGGATGCAATGAAAAAGAGAATGAAGAAATATTGAAATTGTTGTTTAAAAGCATACCTCAAAAAGGGGTAATGCTTAAACCTAATTTCCGTAAATTGGTTTTCTCGATATTCCTTTCAATAGTAATACCTTTAACTGGTTTTTTTGCTTTTGCAAATTATATTGAAGAGCAAGTATACGAATACGTTTATTTGTTACCAATATATGTTTTCTTTGTAGGAGCTATTGTCTATTTTGGTTTTAGAAATAATCGATTGTTTATTCATGATGATTTTATCATTAAACAAAATGGTGCTTGGGATGTAGACAATAAAATTATAGAACCAGGAAAAATTCAGGCAATTACAACCTCACAATTGTTTTGGCATAAAAGAGTTGATATCGGTTCGATTACAATACATACGGCTGGCGGAAACATTAGTTTTCAATTAGGGAATTTCACCTTGCTTAAACAATATGTGAATCTTTGGTTGTACGAAATGGAAACGTCTAACAGCAATTGGATGTAGTTTTAGTTTTTAAATAATAAAAAATAAATTTATCAAATTAACGAATAAAAATAAAATGAGACATTGGATTGAAGCAGCAAGAATTAGAACATTACCCTTATCCGTTTCAGGAATAATTGTGGGAAGTATGTATGCATTAGCAAACCCAACGGACAACATACTTACGCCTACAGAAGTTTTTAATTGGAGAATATTTGGTTTTGCCATCTTAACAACACTTGGATTACAGATTTTATCCAATTTTGCCAATGATTACGGTGACGGAATGAAAGGGACAGATAACGAGGATCGAGTAGGGCCAAAAAGGGCAATCCAAAGCGGCGTAATTACTCCGCAAGCAATGAAAGGAGCAATCATAATTACGGCCTTGCTTACGTTGCTTTCTGCTATACTATTGATCTATTTTGCCTTCGAGGACACTAACCTGTACTATTCACTATTTTACCTGGTATTAGGAATACTAGCAATTTTAGCGGCAATCCGTTACACAATTGGGGCTAAGGCTTATGGATATCGTGGGCTTGGTGATGTCTTCGTATTTGTATTTTTTGGTATAGTCAGTACATTAGGAGTGAATTTTTTGTATTCGAAACAAATAGACATCGAACTTTTTTTGCCCGCAATCGCAATAGGACTTTTAAGTGTTGGTGTTTTGAATTTAAATAATATGCGTGACGAAGAGTCAGATAGGAAAGTAGGGAAGAATACTTTGGTTGTGAAAATGGGCGGTAAAAAAGCAAAATTATACCATTATTTTCTAATCACTTTTGCAATGGCTTTGGTGGTTGTTTTTGCTTTGTTGAATAATTTTCAATTAGATCAGTACTTGTTTTTACTGGCTTACATCCCTTTAACCAAACATTTAAGTACTGTTTATAAAAATAAAGCACCTAAGGCATTAGACCCTGAATTAAAAAAATTGGCGTTAAGCACCTTCGCACTTTCAGTATTATTGGCCTTATGTATGATTTATTTCTTTTCAGATATCATTGTGAATACCCTTTTAGGAGGACGATAAATAAACCATAAATTATGAAAATTACATATTACGGACACGCTTCTCTGGGTATCAAAGTAGGCGGAAAACACATTTTAGTAGACCCATTCATCTCGGCAAATCCATTGGCGGAACATGTTGATATTAGTACGCTAAAAGCAGATTATATTTTATTAACGCATGCACATGGCGATCATATTCTGGATGTAGAAACCATTGCAAAGCGCACGAATGCTATCATCGTTTCAAATGCTGAGATTGCAGGTTATTATGCAGCCAAAGGATTTCAAGCACATCCCATGAATCACGGCGGAAGCTGGACTTTCGATTTCGGGAAAGTGAAATATGTAAACGCCATTCATTCGAGTTCGTTTCCTGACGGCACTAGTGGTGGTAATCCGGGCGGATTTGTTATCGAGGGTGAGCACAAAAACATTTATATCGCTGGAGATACAGCCCTTACAATGGACATGAAATTGATCCCAATGCGTACCAAGTTGGATTTGGCAATTCTTCCCATAGGTGACAATTTTACGATGGATGTCGAGGATGCTATTTTGGCTTCAGACTTTGTACAATGTGATAAAGTACTGGGTTATCATTATGATACTTTTGGTTATATCGAAATTGATCACAAAACAGCCATTCAACAATTTTTCGATAAAGGAAAAGATTTAATGTTGCTAAAAATAGGAGAGAGTATCGAGTTATAAAATGGTTTAGGAGCTATTTCCAGCTGTCCACTATATCTTTTATGTCTCGTCCAAAAAGACGAGGCATAAAAGGATGCCGTTTCCATCTGGGCTAGTTTCGTATACTTAACACAAAAGACATCAGTGAATAAAGTAATTTTTATGCTATTCATTAGCATTTTTTATCAGTCGGGATTTGCCCAGCAAGACGGCTATTGGGACAAAGAGAGAGCCACTACTAAAGAAATTATCGTTTCGGCACGAGATAGAATCGTGATTAAAACCGATGATTTTCCTATTGGAACAACAGAGTTAATTTACAGAATTACTCTTTTGGATGACAATCAGAAAATGGCAAGTAGCTTAGTTTCGGTTTTAAAAGCAATTCCAGATCCTACTGGAATCAGTCAAGGATCTGCGGGTGCCGTTTTTTTGTTGTCTCGTATTTCAGGAGATGATAAAAGCAAGTACGCTATTTTTTCATCAAACGAACAGGCTTTAACGTATCAAAAAAGCGGTAAAATGGAATATGCTTGCTTAGCGCAAGAAACACCGTTAAGCAAAGACGCAAAACGACTGTCAATAGATAAGTCTGCTTGCTTGAATAACAATACGGGGAATCTTTGGTTTGGTTTCGAAAGCTCTAATTGGATTATGAAGCAAAAAATCATTCTAGAAGTAGTGCCTTGGGTTGACACTAAGTTAAGCCGAGGCTGGACTTTAGAAAATAGAAAATTTGTAATCAATCAATGCAAGACCTCCGCATTAGCTCGAAAACTAGCAAACTCTGATGATTTTTGTATTTGTATTGAAGAGAAAATTCAAAAAAAATATAAGTTTCAGGAATTCCAGAATTTACTTTTGATGGAACAGGCCAAAGTATATAAAGACAATGGAGAAAGTTGCATTAATGAGACGGGCGTTTCTAATGGAGTGTATAATGACTTGCGTAGCCAAGCATTAAATTTTGTCAAGAAGAGGGATTATGGCAATGCAATTACACAATACATAAGGATAATCAACGATGGAAAGGCAACTGCAGTAGATTATAGTAACATTGGCTTTGGTTATATTGTAACCAAACAATATGGCAAAGCGATTAAGTTCCTAAAAGAAGGCGAGAAGCTGGATGATACAGAGCTATTAGTAAAACTCAATTTGGCGCATGCCTATTTACTTAATAATGAATTTAGAAGCGCAAAATCCATATACAAGGAATACCAATCCCAGAATGTGAACGACAGCCTGAGCGTGACTCAAAAAATAAAACAAGATTTTGAAGTATTTAAAAAAGCAGGAATTCAAAATGATGATTTTGAGCGAGTATTAAAGTTAATCGAACAGTGATATTTTCAGTTTTAAAAATCTACAATCCACAATTAATTTGAAAGCAATCTACCACAAATATATACTGGAATTCAAACGTCCTTCAGGAACTTCCCGAGGTGTTATGATCGAAAAAGAAACCTGGTTTTTAGTACTTGAAAAAGACGGAAAAACAGGAATAGGCGAGTGCGGCATTTTGAGAGGATTGAGCATCGATGACCGACCAGATTATGAAGAAAAATTACAATGGACTTGTGCTAATATTCATCTCGGTGAAGAGCAACTTTGGGAAGCTTTAATAGAGTTTCCTTCAATTCAGTTTGGAGTCGAAATGGCTTTTCAATCGTTGCAAAGTGAAAGCCCTTTTTTACTATTCCCTTCAGAGTTTACTGAGGGCACAAAATCAATCCAAATCAATGGTCTTGTTTGGATGGGTGAAGCCGCTTTTATGAAGCAACAAATAGAAGAGAAATTAGCGCAAGGATTTGCTTGTGTAAAACTAAAAATTGGGGCGATAGATTTTGAAAAAGAACTGGATTTATTGCGGTATATCAGGCAATATTTTACTCCGGAACAGATTGAAATTAGAGTAGATGCAAATGGTGCTTTCGATATAAGTAAAGCTTTAGATAAAATTTCACAACTTTCTGAATTTAAACTACATAGTATAGAGCAACCAATACAAAAAAACAATACTGACAGGATGGCAGAGTTGTGTAAAAAGACTCCTTTGCCCATTGCTTTGGATGAGGAGTTGATTGGCGTATTTACATTAGAAGAGAAAGAACTGTTATTACTAAAAATAAAGCCGCAATACATCATTTTAAAACCTAGTTTTATAGGTGGTTTTAAAGGAACGCAGGAATGGATTTCATTGGCTAAAAAGTACGATGTCGGATGGTGGATTACGTCTGCTTTGGAGAGTAATATTGGATTAAATGCCATTGCGCAATGGACTTTTTTACAAGATAATTTGATGCCTCAAGGACTTGGAACAGGTGCTCTTTATACTAATAATTTTGAATGCCCACTAGATGTTTTTAAAGGGCAATTATGGTATAAAAAAGGGATTGACTGGAACTTTAGTATAGCTGAAATTATAAAATAGTCTTAGTTCGTGCCTTGGATCTTGAAGATACTAATTGCTTATTGATATGTTCAATTAATTGATCTTTGTCGATTGGTTTCGAAATGTATCCATTGCCTCCAACTTCAATTGCTTTTTCGGCTTCGTCCGTAAATACGAAGGCACTTTGAGTAATTATGATTACATCTTCATTAAACTCCCTTATTTTTTTAATCGCTTCATATCCGTTCATCACTGGCATTTGAATGTCCATTAGTATGATATCAATATCTGGGTTTTTTTTGCAGAGATTTACCGCCTCAAATCCATTTCTGGCTATCAATAAATTTTCCCCAAATATTTTTAAAATTTTAGAAATAAATTTTAAAGAAATACTGTCATCTTCTGCAACCAGTATTTTTAATTTTTGTGTTTCATAAGGTACGAGTGCTAATTGGGGTTGGACTACTTTATCAGTTTCATTGGACTTGATAAGAGGGATTTTAAAATAAAATACAGAACCATGATCTGTATTGTTTTCTGCCCAGATTCTACCGCCTAAAAGGTCAATGTAAGATTTAGCAATATATAATCCCAATCCGGCACCATCATAATTCCTGCTTAATGAATCGTCCACTTGTCTAAATCGTTCAAAAATGATGTCTATTTTTTTAGAATCAATTCCTATGCCTGAATCCTGTACATAAAAAGTAATAGAATTGTTGTTTTTAAAACATCCTATCTCAATCAATCCATGATTGGTGAATTTTATTGCATTAGTAAGTAAATGCGATAATATAGCATAGACTTTTTCTTCATCTGTATGTATTAAATTGTCCTCTTGATTTAGAGTATTGTTAATTTTGAGTTCAATATTTTTTTGCAGCGCTTCATTTTTAAAATAATTAAAAATAGCTTTAATTTGATCTTTAACTGAAGTTTCTTTATAAGATAGATTGACTTGGCCAGATTCTATTTTTGAGATGCTAACGATATCATTTATGATATTTAGCATTCTGCTTCCACTCTTTTCAATAACGCGAATATATTCTTGTTGTGCCTCACCAGTTAGTTTTGGTTCCTTTAGAAGGGCTGTAAAACCTAAAATACCATTCATTGGAGTCCTGATTTCGTGACTCATGTTAGCTAGAAAAGAAGATTTTAGGCGATCCCCTTCTTCTGCCTTCTCTTTTGCGTAAATTAATTCAGTATTAATTTTTTGTATCTGAATAATACTCTCGTATAATTCTCTATTTCGAACCTCTAGTTTTGTATTAAGATCTTTTAGTTTTTTTTCGGCTAATTTGCGCTCCGTTATATCTTGAAAAAAAATAACGATTCCTTCTTTACTGGGGACAACTCGATTTTCGAACCATCGATCCCAAGGAAGAAAATAATCTTCAAAAACTATTTCCCTTTTGGTTTTCATTGCTTTATAGTACACTTTATGGAATGGTTTTCCAACAGCATCAGGGAAAATAACCCAAGCATTTTTGCCAATGAGGTCTTCAGGTTGTTTTCCAAACATTAGACCTGCTTTTTGGTTTACAAAAGTATACTTCCAATTGTTGTCTATAGCAACAAAAGCATCTGACATGTTTTCTAAAGATATAGTGAGTTTTTCATTAATTTGATTAATTTGATTTTCATTAGTTTGATTCGTATTGGTTATTGTATCAAACAACTCCTTTAATGAATTGTAATCTTGCTGTAATTTATAAAAATCGGATTCGATTTTAGCAGTATTTAAACTCGTATAATCCATTAGTTAATAAATTGAAGTTAGGTACAGATACTAAATGTATACTATACAATTTTTAAAAATCTATAGGTCTAAAATTAAGTAGAATAAGGGTTGTTAAATATAATAAATAATTACTGTAAAAAATAAAAGTAATGTTTTTTTTTGTGTCTATTTTACTAGTACTTTGTGTAGAAATAGACAAAAAATAAGTTATTGCATTTTTTTGGCAAATTTCCCAATCGTCATTCCTTGCACTATAATTGAAAAACATACTATAACGTAAGTGATGGTTACCTAAATATCCTTACTGAATTAAGGAGCGATAGATAAGGCAAGTGCTATAGAAATCCCCCCTCTTAACCCATCCCAAGTTAAAATAAGAATGGTTTTTTGAGTAATTCTTTCTTTCAAACGAACGGCGATGGAAGGGATGTAAATTGAAATATACCTTGTCATCAGTGTTATTATTAATAGTATTATGACTGCAAAAAGTATTTTTTCATTGACTTGTATGATTAATAATTCTAAACCTATTAAAATAAACAATACTGCATTTAAAATTTCATCAATAAGTTCCCAAAATTCATCAATATATTCTGCGGTAACATCTGACATTCCTAATTTTTTGCCTTGATTTCCTGTAATTAATCCTGCCGCAACCATCGCCAGAGGTCCGGAAACATGGATAAAATGAGCAAGCGTATACCCTCCATAACTATTGCTAAAGTGATTAAAACTTCCACTTGGTAATGGTCAATGCTAGCAATCAATTTATACCCGATGTAACCAATTCCAAGTCCTAAAAGTAAGCCTCCAATAGCTAATTGTTTAAATAATAATAAGATGTTACTTATTTCTAAATTGGCTTCAGGTTGCGCTAATTTTAAAATCGTAATAACAACGACAACAGCTACTCCATCATTAAACAAAGATTCTACAGCAATTTTAGTCTCTAATGATTTAGTTATACCTGCACTTTTTAGTAAACTGAATACAGTGATGGGATCAGTAGGGGGGATTAGAGCGCCAAAAAACATGGCATGGATTAACAGAACATCAACCCCATAAAAGTGAGCCAGTAGGAGGCTGTAAATCCAATTATGAAAGTACTTATTGATACGCTAATGGTTGAAAAAAGTAAAATACTAAGTTTTTCATTATTCAAATCTTAAAATTTGATATGAATCGCTTCCGCAAATAGCATGAAACTTAGCATTCCTTCTAATAATAGTTCGCTGAAATTAATATTGTCCATTTTTACCGCAATATTTTCTTTAAACGGAGGGAATTAATATCCGAGAATTAAGATAAAAAAAAATTAAAGAAACTAACATCAAACCTATTGCATTGAGTAATTTTAGGATCCTAAAATTGATAGAAATAAAGCCTGCTGACAAAACAATAAGTACTGAAAAAAGAGGAAATAAATCCATTCTTATTTTTTGATATTAACATTAAAATCGGGTGCCTGAACTAATTGGAATGTTGCAGAAGCCATTTTTACGGCTCCATTTGTTTTTTCAATTTCAGTTAATATTTTAGTAAATAATTCTGTTTTTGTAGTTCTTCTCCTTTTATATCCCACGACATAACGAAGGGTATATTCTGCCCAATTATCGTTGGCAATTAAGGAAATCATTGGTTCTGTTTGGGCATCTTCTAAGCGATATTTATTTTGAAGAGAGGTCCATTTTTGTTTGGACTTAATTGTCAGGTCTCCAGCTACTTCAACTCCGGCCTTAAGAATTATTTCCTTGGCTTTATCATAGTCACTGCCATATTGAACAGGAATTTTAATTTCATCCCATAAAAAAGGAAAATCTCCTGAATAGTTAAATACAGGTTCCTTAAAAACATAACTGTTTGCAATCAAAACAATTCGGCCGTTATACAAATCGCCGTCAACCCATTGACCAGTTTCCATAATAGTAGTCCTTAGTACACCAATATCCATTACGTCGCCTTTAATTCCACCAAGCTGAACGCGATCTCCTGTATTGTAAAATCCTCCAAACATGATAGCTAACCATCCTGCAAATGAAGCGATTACTTCTTGTAGAGCAAATGCAATACCAGCACCAGCAACCCCTAAAGCAACGGTAAGGTTCCCAAGTCTATCGCTGAATATAATTGTTAAAAGAAGTATTGTTAAAAAATAACCAATAAAACTACTAAATTTCTTAGCCTTGTATCGGTTATTATTATCTTTAATTTTCGAAAAAAGATTTTTTTGAATGGTATTTATTAACATCCAAATTATTGCGATGCCAATAAAAAAGCTTACAATTTTTCCAACTGTTGGATTATAAAGATATTCTTGAATTTGCTCTTCCATTTGTTATTTGTTAATGTGAACAACGCGCTGGGGGAAAGGAATGGTGATGTTATTCGTTTTAAACAATTCAAATATTTTTATCCTCATTTCGCTTTTCGTATTTTCAACACGAAATAATTCTTCGGACCAAAAAATTATTGAAAAATTCAATGATGAATCGCCAAAATCCGTAAAACGTATAAAAGGACTCGGTTCCTTCAAAACGCTATTTTGACTATCAACAGCTTGTTTTAATATTTGCATTACCTGTGCAACATCTGAAGAATAGTCAACACCTACATTTACTTCAAACCGCGATGCAAGATCGTTATGAGTCCAGTTGATTAATTGATTTTTTGTCAAATCAGAATTAGGTAAAATAATATACTTGTCATCTCTGGTCAGAACTGTTGTCGTTCGCAAATTAATTTCCTGAACAGTACAAACCATTCCGTTTAATTCGATAACATCATTGACTTTTACAGAGGAATCAAGCAATAGTAAGATTCCAGAAATAAAATCACTAAAAAGATTCTGAAGTCCTAAACCAATCCCTACTAAAAGGGCCGCTGATCCAGCTACAAGCACCGATAAATTAAAACCAAATAATTGTAATCCAGCAATGATTGATACTAGAATAATTAAATATCGAATTAGCCTGTAAATAGAATATTTTTTGGCTACGTCAATTTTTTCAACTTTATAAATTGCTTTTCTAATGATTTTTAACACCAGTAGCACTACGATTATAAAAACAATCAGCTTTATTATACCAATAACCTTTATGTCAAAACCACCATCTTGAAAAAGAGTATAGTCGATTATTTCCTTCATGTGTTTAATTTTTTTTGGAGACTATTGATCTTAGCTATTTATAGTAGCAGCTACTAAAGTTACATAATTAATCGAACACCGCCTAATTCAGCAACTCTATAGGAAAAACGATCTCCGGGCGAACCAATAAACATGAAATTTTTTGGTATATTCCATTTTTTAGAAAGTTCATCAATGATTTCTGGGCCAAAAATACCTTCTAGCTCAATGAATTCAATGTCAATTTCTGGATACGCGCGATCCAGAACTTTAAGATCTTTTATGAGTGACTCATCAGATTTTGCTCCTTTAAGTTTTACATTGACGATCCTTAATTTTTTGGTAGACTCGTTATTTTGTACATATTGCATCACTTTATTTAGAATAGCTACATCATCACCTTTAGTAAAAAACACAAACTCTTGTGAATTTATTTTTAAATTCATTTTCATTAAATAGCGATTGCTGAATATCACCATTTTGCGCATTGGTTTGTAAAAATACTCTAAGGCGTCTATCATAAGTTGTATCAGAAAAGATCTACCTAACATGATTGCTATAAAAAGCAACGAAGGAATCAGATATTTGATAAAAGTATAGAAGGAATCTACATTCAATTGAACATTACCCACAAAGGCTACAATTACCAATATTACAGCAAGAACTACTGAAACTCCTCTTGCTTTCTCTGGTCTGGGTAATTTTTTACGTTTGAACTTTAATAATAAATTTCCAAGACCAAATAAGCCCATTACAGCCAAGAAGGAGAAGGTATATACACCAGCCAGTGCAATAAGATTACCTCCTGTAACAAATAGTACAGAAACACAAAGGATTAGAAAACTGATGATAATTCTATAATTAGACCCTCTCTTGTTTTGTTTTAAAAAGTAGTTTGGCAAAATTCTATCTAATGTCATACGATTCAATAAACCAGAAACCCCTACAAATGAGGTTAAAACAGCTCCACATAACACTAAAACAGCATCAATGGAAATAAGATAAGCAAGCCATGATCCTCCTGTTGTTTGTCCCAAGAATGCAAGTAATGATTCTTTATGTTCGCCCACTTCAGCTAAGGGAATAATACAGATTAATAGCAAAGCAATCATTGGATTAAAAAAGCTGACGATAGCCCACATGTTGCGAAGTGTTTTTGGAAATACACCATGTTCCTGCTCTTCAACAAAATTTGCAGAACTTTCAAAACCAGAGATTCCTAACATTGCGGCAGAAAAACCCAAGAAAAGAGCATTGACGATACCACCAGAAGTAACTGGAAGGCTCCAGTTTATATGAAAAGTTTGTAAACCATGATTAAGAAGAAACCATGCAGAAGCTACGACTAATAAACTCAGGGTGGCTAAATGGATTATAAAAATTATTACTGCCACAAATGCAGATTCTCCAATCCCTAAAATTGCCAAACCAGTAAATGCTAATAATACAATAACTGTCGTAATCGTTATATCTATACCAGGAATAATACCATGTAGATAATGCATTCCTTCAGATGCAGAGATTACTGCAGTCGCCATGTAGGATAATACCGTTAATGTTGCGGCAAGAGAAGCCATCTTCTTAGAAGAAGTATTTAACAATACATTGTATGCTCCACCATTAAGGGGAATTGCTCCAACAACTTCACCATATATTTTTCTGAATAAAAATAAAACAACAGCCACAAATAATAATGAAATCCATGCATACTGCCCCGCATACATAATAGTAAGAGCCGAAACATACAAGCACGAAGAACTAATATCATTTCCGCAAATAGCCGTCGCCTGTAATTCATTTAATTTTTTATGTAATACCTTTTTCATTGTATAGTATTTGGATTTATTTCAATTTGCTCCGCAATATAGGCATTTGTGATAAAAGGCCAAATAAGAAAACAGATTCCTTCCTATGGAATATCGTCGAAGCGATTGTAGCACAGTAAAATTATTGATTTACAGGTAATTATATTTTTTTATTTTTTAATATTTTCTTTTACTTAGAAAGAAAGAAAAAAAACCTAGTAGGGAATGAATTATGGAATTTATTCTTCTAATAGTCGTCTGTGGTAATTTAATTAGCCAAGATGATAGGCGAGGCGAGTAGTTAGATGAATCAATATAAATCCGATTGATGTTTTTGTTTCAAAAACTAAAACCGGAAATTCCATTCGCAATTCCTTTTCAGATAGTTTATCGAGCGCATTGTCCACGACTATAATAGTTTCGTCAATTATATGGATTAGCTCCGTTTTTCGGATATCTTTTAATGAAAATTAAAATTCTCGATTTCTTACGTATTTTATGTTCCCGTATGTATTCGAAATATAGCGATTAAGATTTTCCACAATATGCAAACAAAGATTCCCAGCAGAATTACTTATTCCTTTTTCAATCGTCCAAATTTGACTTTCGTTTTAATCGATTTAAATCTCTTAAAAAAATCATTTTTAAAGACTGAAGTATTATAAATTGGTTTGTAGGTATTTTTTAAGCGACTTTAGTGCACTTTTATGAATTTTATTCTGCATGTAACCAGTCCAGCCCAACAGATATCCTTTACATCCTAATGCCTGTTTTGACCATTTCCAGATATCAAAATCATCTGTATGTCGCAGGATTAAACCGTCTTTAAAAAAGAACGCCGCTCTAATATGATTGACTACGGCTCTATTATTTTTACTAAAATTATAAGTAGCTTCCCAATGAGCAGCTCCATGGTAGTCATCTGCTTTTAGTTCTGAAAGCTTAATTTTTACATCTCCATTGCTGCGTGCCATTAACATCTCCCACATTTTACAAGCATCATTTCCTTTCAAAGAACCGAAGATTGGATCACGAAATTCAATATTTGGATGATAGCATGCACACATTGCTGAAGCATCTCCGTTAGCAAAAGCATCGTAAAATTTAGTAATTGTTTTTTCGTTTTCCGTCATAATTAAGTTAAAAAGAGCACTAAAAATAATAAATTTTTCTATTCAAAGTGTTTTTTTTATCAAAATAGATAAGAAATAAACTGTTTTTATTGCTAAAAAAGTTGGTTTTTAGAATCGTAATTTACTTAAACTTATTAAGCTATAGAAATTACTTTTGCAAGATAGACATCTTGTACGGCATTTAGTATTTTCACTCCATCATTAAAAGGACGTTGAAAAGCTTTTCGCCCCATAATTATTCCCGATCCACCAGCACGTTTGTTTATGATAGCAGATTGTACCGCCTCTTTAAAATCACTTGCCCCTTTTGATTCTCCTCCGGAATTTATCATACCAATTCGTCCAGCATAGCAATTCAAAACCTGATACCTGCATAAGTCTATAGGATGGTCACTAGTTAATTTAGTATACATTTCTGGGTCAGTTTTTCCAAACCCAATAGCGGTAAACCCGCCGTTACTTGTTGGTAATTTTTGTTTAATAATATCAGCTTGCAGTGATACTCCTAAATAATTGGCTTGAGCTGTTATGTCTGCAGCTGAATTATAATCAACATTGTCTTTTACAAATGAATTATTTCTAGAATAGCACCAAAGAATAGTCGCCATTCCCAAATTGTGAGCCTCTTCAAATGCTTTTGAAACTTCTATTATTTGTCGATCAGATTCAGCCGACGCAAAATATACAGTTGCACCTATAGCTACCGCCCCCATATTCCAAGCGTCTTTTACACTCGCAAACATTATCTGGTCATATTTTTTGGGGTAAGTTAGTAATTCGTTGTGATTGATCTTTACAACAAAGGGAATTTTATGGGCATATTTTCTGGAAAGCAGGGCTAAGGTGCCCATCGTAGAAGCAATAGCATTGCAACCGGCCTCCATGGCTAGTTTTACAATGTTTTCAGGATCAAAGTACATTGGGTTTGGAGTAAATGAACTTCCAGCAGTATGTTCAATACCTTGGTCTACCGGTAAAATAGAGAGATATCCTGTTCCAGATAATCTACCATGGTTATAAAGCTGAGTTAAGCTTCTGATAGTTTGCCCATTTCGATTGCTTTGTAAAAAAGAGTCTGTAAAACTGGGATGCGGTAATTGAATTTGGTCTTTAGTAACTGTTTTGCAGACATGGTTTAGTAAAAAATCCTTTTTGTCTCCTAATAATTCTAGCAAGCGGTCTATATCTTCCATTTTAAATTTTATTTTAGTGATATCCCATTTCGTTATTAAAAGATGTATATTGAATTATGGTTGATAAGAAGGATAATCAGTATATCCTTTTTCGTCGGCGGTATAAAATAGATCTGCATTAAGATTTTGGGAAAGAGACCAATCATTTTTAAAACGTTCTACTAGATCTGGATTATTTATAAAGGGTCTTCCGAATGCTACCAGATCAGCCAGTCCACTTGCAATCGCCAGCTCTGCGCTTTCTTGGTCAAAACCACCACAAAGAATTAGGGAGTTTCTAAAGTTTTTGCGAATTGTTTTTTTAATATCGATTGGTACAGGAGGTGCTCCCATGGCTGAATGATCTACAAGATGGATATAAGCGATGCCAATTTTATTAAGTTCTTTTGATAGGTAATTGTAGGTTTCGTCTATTTCGGGATAATGTGGCATATCACTAGCAATACCATAAGGAGATAAACGAATTCCCGTTTTATCTTTTCCAATGGCTTCAGCCACGGAAGTTACTACTTCAATCACAAATCGGCATCGATTTTCAATGCTTCCACCATAAGTATCATTCCTAATGTTGCTCACGGGCGATAGAAATTCTTCTAGTAAGTAGCCGTTTGCTCCATGCAGTTCTACGCCATCAAATCCTGCAAATAAGGCGTTTTGTGCAGCGCTAACAAATTCTGTTTTTGCATGTATAATATCTTGTAAACTCATTTCTTTTGGCACAACAAAATCTTGTAATTCCTTCAAGTCAGTCCACATCTGTCCGGCAGCTTTAAGAGCAGAAGGGGCAAGTACCTCACTTTCCAGAGGCATGTTCAAAGGATGGCTTATTCTTCCGGAATGCATTAACTGAACAACGATCTTTCCTCCATTTTTATGTACAGCTTTGGTTATGTTTTTCCAACCACTCACTTGTCGCTCATTGAATATGCCAGGGATTCGCGCATAGCCAAGTCCATTTAGCGATGGTGAGGTACCCTCGGTAATAATTAAACCAGCACTGGAACGCTGCTTATAATATTCAGCCATCAGCTCGTTTGGAACATTTTTTAAAGCTCTGCATCGGGTCATAGGCGCCATGACAACTCTATTTTTTAATTCGATAGAGCCAATCTTTTCGGGAGTGAATAATTGCTGGTTTTTCATTTTTTTTATCTTAAGTCGTTGTTATAAAGATAATTATATTTATTGACTTAAGGGTTTAAAATGATTGTGTAATTGATTGCAGTAGGCACAGAGTTGTATTAGGGATTAATTTTAAACAAAAAAAAGAGGATAGACCGTTAAGTTTCTATCCTCTTTTTTAAATCTAAAAAATAAGTTTGTCGTTAAATGGACTTATTATTTTACAGCTACAATATCAATTATAACAGTTCTGTTGTAAGAACGTTCCTCTGGAGTTTTATTATCAAAAGGAGAGTTGCTGTCATTCTCTCCAAATCCATTTAATTCAAATTTAACATCATTTCTACCCGCTTTAGATAGCGCATTTTCAATGATAGTTTTCACATCGTTTGCACGAGCTAAAGATAAATCTTGATTGTAAACTTCTTCACCTATAACGTCAGTGTGACCATGAACTATTACTGTTGCTCCAACAGGGATTTTTGGTGTAATAACATCAGTCAAATATTTTTCATAGATGGCAATAGCTTTTGATTTATTAAATTCATAAATGATACTATATCTAAGACCTTCTTCTATTTTAGCTGGTGTCCAAAGAACAACATGCATAGGCGCTTCATTTTGTATAACAGCACCACTTTTAGTTTGACCTATCATTTTTACTTTGAAATCTCCTTCTGGACGGCTTCCTAAAATTGCTTTTCCAGGAATACGAACTTCATCTTGAGTATATGGTCCGAAAGATTGTGATTTACCTTTTTCATCAGTTATTTGCAATGACCAAGTAGATAAAGCTTCACCAGCTCCTTTATTGTTAAAAGTTACATAACTTGAAGCTGGAGCTTCTTGAAGTGGAACAATTTTCACCGGTTTTAATTGAGCATCAGGACCACTTTGAAATTCCATTAATAAATCTGGAGAATTACTTTCGATAGAAACTCTGCGGTCTCCTTCACGAAGAAGTCCCAATTCAAGTGTTCCACCTGGCTGTTCTGCTGGAATGTTTGGTTTGGTTTGACCTTTAGTACTTATTCTAGATGGATTTATTGCAAATACATCAACTAAATATGTTTTGATTGATTCTGCCATCGCTAAACCATCTTCCGGTCCTTGTTCTGATGAACCTACCAAAGAAATAGTTGCATTTGGATTTTTCTGCATACGGTCACCAAGGATGTTTAAAACATTGTAATAAACAGTCATTTGTCTTTTTGAACGATCTGATAAATTTTTTGGCGCAAAAACTTCCAATTGGTCTTCTTTGAAATCCTTTACCTGACCTTTGTTTAATAAAACATAACGGTTTGGTATTTCACTTGATCCAGCGTTAAAATACACATAGTTTCTAAGAGGGAAAATTTCAGTAATTCTAAGATCTCCAGGAACATTACTAGGAGAATCTACAGAAAACGAAACTTCTTTATCTGCTACGATATCTGTAGCTTCCTGAATGTTTTTTCCTTGTCCAAATTTAAGTGCAACACCTGCTCTTACAGTTGTATTGTTCCATGTTTCTGTTGAACGTGGATCTTGACCAAAATAAGGTTGGAAAGAAACAAAAGGAGACAATACAAATTGTGTTTTGTTTGCATCTGTTGAAAGTGGAATATCGTAGCCTGCTCCAATTTGCATGGAAACGATTGTTTTTTGAATATTATCAAAATCACCTGTTACTGCAGCGTTAGCTGTTTGTTCTGGGAATGCTGGGTTAGTACCTAATTGATATGTAAATGATTTATCCAAGTTGAAAGCCAAACGTGGTCCACCATATAAATAAAAATTAGATTTAAAAGGAGCAAAACGCACACTTGGTTCTACTGTAATGTAAGTTAAGTCAGTTGATAAATCAGCAGGACAGTCACATGCAGTAATCACTTGGTCAAAATCAGCTTTACGACTATCATAACCAGCTTGTAACATAACACCCCATTTTGAATCAGCAGGACGATACTCTAAAAGTGGCGCAATGAAAAGTCCAGCTCCAAATCCATCATGAAATGCCTTTGGCGACGTAAAACTTGCATTCAATTGTTGCGTTGAACCACGATAAAAATTAAAATTGGCTCCACCTGCTACACCAAAGTACCATGAAGGTTTTGCGTATTTGACTGCAATAGTTTCCTGTGCTTGTACAGCTGTTTGAAAACTTAACATGGCTAAAGCAATCATTCCGATGCTTTTGATGGTAAGATTAGTTGGAGTCCATGCAGTACATGATTTGTCCGTATAAATAGTTTTTAATTTCATTTTTTTTATTATTAGGTTTTATTTAAAATATATCCCGCCCTGAGACGGGATATGTAAAACTTAGGGGTGTTACTTAATTAGCGGGAATATTAATAATGGTATTTACCATAGTAACAGACGCTACTAATGAAATAGCTCTTCCGTTTAATACTGTTTCCTGACCAGGCAACGTAGTACTATTTGCTGGTGCAGACAATGTCACACCCTCTTCTGCAATGATATTTCCAACCATTACACCACCGCCGCCGTAGTTAATTTCTGCTTGGCTACCTACGTACCAATAAACATTATTTGGATTACCAACACCATCCTTGAACTTAACACTTCTAGGTGCTGTTGAAGATCCTACTGTTAAGGAAGATACTGCTTGGAAAATCCAAACCGCGTCTGCATTACCTTGGGCATCTAATTCTAAATCAAGATTTGTAATTTTATATGAATCAACTGATGATTTATAAACACCTGGAGGTAAAGATAGTCCTCCTAGTTCTCCTACACCTATAGCACTTCCACCTGGTTTTGAAGCTGGAGAAATACTATTATAAAGATCTCGTGCTGCATTTAATCCTTCTAGTGCTTTTGCTGCTTTAAGAGCGCTTCCTGGTGCAGGTGCCGCGGCAAAAATTCCACCGTTAACTAAACCATTATTAAGAGTAGTAATTGTATACACCTCAAATGGGGATGCCTTAGTATCTGTGAACCCAGTTACTTTAGTAGATACAGCTGTTGTACCGATAGGACCGTTATTAACTCTTGTGGTTAGTCCTTGATTTGTTATTCCTGCTGTTCCACCAAAAACTCCATAAAATAAATTTGATGTGCTAGGTGCAACTGGTACTGTAGGAGTAATTAATGTTGTAAAGTTCCATATTTTATCATTTGCCAAAGGCACTCCCGCAACATTTTTTGTCGCAATTGTAATTGTAGCAGTATATACTTTTCCTTCCAATAAATTACTGTCTGGATTAAAAGTAGCAATAGTTCCTGCAGTATTAAGAGTTACAACTCCCGGAATAGTTGTTATACCTTGTTTCAAGGTGAAATTAGTATTATTAATTGTTGCTGCATCCATTGGCATATCAAACGTTGCGACAATCGTTTTGTTGACATTTACTCCTGTTGAATTAGGAAAAGGATCTGTAGAAGTCACTATTGGAGCTATTATGGTCCCAGTTGTAAATTTCCAAACATAGTCTGCAGCTATAGACGTATTGTCTAAATTAGTTACAGCTGCTGAAACAGTTGCCGTGTAGACTGTATTTGCTGCCAATGCTAATGTAGGAGTAAATACAGCTGTGTTTCCGCTGTAGGATACAATTCCTGAAACATCAGTAGTTCCTTGTTTTACAGTATATGTGGTCCCAGTGATAGTACTAGCTTTCATTGGCATATTGAATGTTACACTTACTAATTTATTTAAAACTACGTTATTAGCGTTGTTCTCTGGATCAGTTGATGCAACCATTGGAGTTACTGTTAACCCAGTACTAAAAGTCCAATTAGTTTCTGTTTGTAGCGCGTTACCCGTAAGGTCTAATATTGTTCTCTTTATTGTAACATTGTAAGTTGTATTAGGAGAAAGTAAAGCAGATGGCTTGAACGTTGCCGTTTTACCTGCATATGTGATTACACCCGCTACTTGCGAAGTACCATTTAAAGTAAATGAAGACTGATTTATAGTTTCAACATTCATTTCCTCATTAAAGGTTACAGTAATCAATTGATCCAAAGGAACGTTAGTAGCTCCATTGATTGGAGTGGTATTTGTCACAACTGGACAAACGCCATCGACCTCTATAAAATCGTCTTTCGCACAACCGGAAATTAAAGCAATAAATAGTATTGCAAAGGTTAATAGTAAATTTTTAGTTTTCATTTTATTTAAGTTTAGGGGATTAATTATTTTATGAAGCAAAGGTTGGTTTAATTACTTGTACAAGTATTACACTATTAAAAGGTATACTTCTATAATTCACTTATATGAAATGTTAAAAATTAAATAAAGTTATTGTAAATCAAGGTGTTATATATTTAATTTTGTTAAAGAACTGTTATTTGAATAATTTATGCCGCTAAAAAAACTAAAAAAGAGAACTAAAAATGGAAAGTGAATTTGATTTTAAGAAATTAATATCTTAAAATAGTTATTATAAGCATGATTTTTCGCTTAGTTATCATTAGAAAAACAGGTGGAGGATACCAATTTCGGTTTTATAAATAGCGCAGCGTCTCTGAGCGAACTCAAATATTGTAAAGTAGTATTTTTTTGGCTTCTTGTTGAAGATCTAAGATAGGTAGGGAGTTCCTTAATTAATCCATCACGGGACTGTACTGATTCTTCATGCTTTTATTGATTTTAATACGCGAGTGCTTTAGTCACAATTATCAATTCTTCTTTTTAATTTTTTGCTCAGTGTGAGCTAATAAAGGTTTATTAGAAGATTGACAATTAAACTAAAAGGATTACTGGATGTTACTATTTCGTGTCGCTTTCTTAGAAAGAATATAAATTAATAGTATTATTCGAATCATAATAAACAAATTGATTTATTTAAAATATAGAGTGAAATTTTCATTAAAGAAGTAATAATTTCTAGTTGTTATTGCGTCTCGCAACTAAGTTTGTTACGGCAAATTGTAATACGGTTCCAAGTATCCTTTTTATTGGATTGTGGGTTGAACCCAACAATAATTTCTTTGAGATGTAACCAGTAGATAAACCAATCACAGTATTAAGTATATTGTGTTTTAAATCTGGAGACGTGGTCATTTTGTTTAAAGCACTTTTGACTAAGTTTAAAGGCTTTACGCTTTCATAAACAACAAGATATTGTTGTTGTAAGGATTGTAATTCTTCTGTCTTTTTTTGTTCCAACAATAAAATCGTTTGGCTCAAATTTTGTGTCGCGTTCCCTTTTTCCATGCTATTTATTTTTCAGCATTTTGGTAATAATAAAATTACTAACTGGTATTTTAATCCATTGATCTTTATAAGAATATAATACAATAGATAGTACTAAATATAAGGCTGCCATTATGAAGAAGCCGAAATAAAAATTCCCAAGAAGTTCACCAATCCAAAACGAAAGACCAAAGTTTAGAAGTAGCAAAAACATAGCAAAAACAATAGCAATTGTTAATCGCGAGATCAAGGAAGATACAACATCTGCTGAAGTGTCAATAACTTTTAGTTTTGCCAATTCCACAGTTGTGCGAGTATAGTCTTCTACTTTTTCGAAAAGAATTTCTATTGTTGTTGCTCTGTCATTCATAATTTTATTTTAAGCCGATTGAAGTTTAAAAAAACTATTGTTAGATATTGATATTTTTAATATCCATATTTTCAATGTCTTTTTTAGTTTTCTCAAATTTAGATTTACCTTCCTCAAAAAGACCTTGTCCTTCTTCTTTAAGAACATCATATTTTTTTGAAAGTGTTTCTAATGCAGAATCAAATTTATCTTTTAATTCGTCTTTATAATCGTTGCTTACGTTTTTAATTTTCTTTCTTGTTTTTTTTCCTTTTTCTGGAGCAAACAATATTCCCATTATTGCACCCGCTGCAAGACCACCTAAAACGCCTAATATTACTTTATCTGTTTTCATAATTTTATTTTTAATATGTATATAATTGTATTTTATAATCTTCTTCCTTGGATAAGTCTTAATAGTACCGCAATTACTGCAATTACTAGTAATACATGTATGATTCCTCCCGCGCTAAATGCGAAGAATCCGATTGCCCAAAAAATGATTAAAATTACTGCCAGTGTGTAAAGAAGATTGCTCATGATTTCTATTTTTTATGGATTAGTTATTGTTTTTTAAGGACCGTGATTCTCTTTTTGAATCCCACTTTTATTTTTAGTTAAGTCGTAGACCAACATATACATTAAAGACACTGTTTTTAGCATCTGGATCCGCAAAGCTTCCTTCTTTGAATACTTTTGTTAAACCGTAATTGTATCTTACTCCAAAGTTAACTATTTCTAAATCAACTCCTACTCCTCCTGAAAGACCAGCATCAAACCTTTTGAAATCATTAGTGTCTAATCTAGTTTCAGAGGTAAATAGGTTTGAATCGTTTGTTGTTTTACCACTTACCATATAAGCTGCATACGGTCCAGCATGTATGTTTAAAGCATCTGTAAGATTGAAAACTAGTAGTACAGGAACTTCAATATAGTTTATTTTGAATTGTGCTGTTCCATTTGCAAAAGCATTATTGTAGGTAAGTTCAGCACCTTTAGTAGTATACGATATTTCAGGTTGTATGGATACAGAATTTGTAATTGGGAATTTAGCGTACAAACCTGCATTGAAACCTGTTAACATATTATTGTCGTCTACATTATCAGTATACATATTGGAAAAGTTAAGACCCCCTTTGAACCCAAATGCTGGAGTAGTTGATTTTATGTCTTGCGCATTTGATGCATTAAATGCAAAGCACGTTAGTAAAAAAGTAGCTAACGTCAGTTGTTTTGATTTTTTCATTTTGTTTGTTTTAAAATTTAATTTTTTTGTGCCTGATTGTCTTACAAAGTTCGGGAACTTGATCAGGAAAGTTCTTATATAACTTTTGATAAATGTTATATTATTTACGGTTAGATGATTAATGTTTACTGATTTGCATTTCTATAGTATTTAGCATTTGAAATAATGGAGGCTTTTTTTTTAACTCAAGCCGCTACTTTACAGCCTATTAATAATTTGATATAATTCTTGCCTTGTTTTGCCAAACTTAACTTGAAGCTTTGTTATCATTTCTTCTTCTTTGCCTTCGAGAAATAATAATTCAGTATCAGTTAAAGCCGCAATTTTTTTTTTGAGATGCTCCTTTTGCTCTTTCCATGTCTCTTTGAGATCTTTCTTTTGCATTTTAATGTAATTTATATTCTTTACTCAGTATGCTGCAAAGTTGGGCAGTTATGAGTTTAAATGTGTTACATAACTTTTATAAGAAGTTATATGATTCACTTATTTTGGGAATAAATAAATTTTAAGAATTATAATAAATTAAGGGTCAATTTAAATTGGCACAAAAAAAAACACCTCATTTCTTTTTAAGAAATGAGGTGTTTAAAATGATTTACTTTATGCTGCACTAGGACAAAGTAATAGCTGCGATAATTTTTGTTTGACCTATTTCTACATCAATATTTTCTATAGTAACTTCCTTTAGGGCGGGAGTTAAAATTACATCTGGTGTGATGGTTAAAGTGTATTTTCCTGCTGGAAGTCCCATTAGTAGAAAGTTTCCTTCAACATTTACATTGGTGGAATAACTTAACCCAGAAACAACTTCAGTGGCAGTAGCTACGGCTAAAGATCCAATAGGTGTAATAGTACCTTTGATAGCTCCGCTTATTGCAGTTTCAACAGTTCTAATAACGGGTTTCAATTTATAACCGCCATTACCTAACTTAACAATTGACTTATTAGCATCAAAATCAAGAGGAACATGGTACATTATACCTTCCTGTAATGTTTGGTTTACCTGAAGCTTTAGGCCAGACTGCTCAGCGCTTGGAGTACTCAATGGATAAGTTATACCGTCTAATACGACTGTGTTTCTTGTTCCTAATATAAGTCTTATTTGAGATATCTTAGAAATTTCTAATGTGTCAGTAGCGATAAGTTTTTCCACTCCATTTGATAACGTAAGAAGATCATAAATACCAGGAATGACGTTCAGTGTTATTGTTTCTGCTCCATCACCTTTTATTTCAACACCTATCACATCAACATTTACTTCTTGATAAGGACCTGGCGCATCAGTCATACTTACTGAGTAGGGGTAGCTTCCGGTTGTACTATCATTATTACATGAGTTCAATAGGAATCCAAACATGATAAAAGCTAGAATTACATTTAATTTTTTCATTTTTTTATTCTTAAGGGATTAATTTTAATATTTATTAATTATGTAAAGGTTCCGCTATTAGCTCAACGGAGTGTTACACGATTTTAGTATTAAGTTTCATTATTTACGTGTTAAATCTTGAAATAATCAATAATGGCAAGGCTTTTCCTATGATGAAGAATTAAGTTATAGAATTGATAAGGTATTAAAAACACATAGTAAATATTTCTTTAATGTTGAATTACTTTGCTGCTTCATTTTTTTCTTTTTCTTTTTCTAACTCTTTAATTTTCTTTTCTTCTGCTTTTTTCTTTTTATTAAAGTACCCTTTTAGTAAAAAATTATGTTTTGCCGCTTCCATATTCTCGCTCAGTCCTTTAGACCCAGTTTGGAGATTGGTTAGTGTTTTTGTTAGGCTGTTTGCAAATTTTTCATCAGTGATTAATTTTGATAGTGCCCCGTTTCCATTATTCATTTTATAAGTGAATTCAGCAAGTTCATTTGTTATGATACCAGCATTGTCCATACTTACTTTAATGCTTCTCATGATTTCATCCATTTCAATTGCTTGAATTGATTTTATGGTCGCATTATCTTTTACGATGCTCTTCGAATTAGTTCCCGGAGATATAGTAAGAACTTTATCTCCCATTAATCCATCTGACCCAATACTAGCAACAGCATCGCTTTTAATGAACTGTTGTACTTCTTCTTTAATTAATAATCGAACAACTACTGATGTATCCGTTACTAACTGTATTTCGCTTACTGTACCAACATTGATTCCCGAAAAAAGCACATTATTTCCGATTTCCAACCCGCTAACATTTTTGAAATTTGAATTTAAACGAAAGGTAGAACCAAACATGTTTTTTTGTTTTCCAACAAAATAAATGGTTGATGTAAACGCCACTAATCCTATTAAAACAAACATTCCTAATTTCCAAGTGCTCCCTGATTTGCTGTTCATAACTAACTTCTTAAATTTAATAATTATATAAAAAAGGAGCGTACCCATTGGTCTTCACTCGCTTCTAGTTCTTGATAACTGCCCTCTGCATGAATTACTCCATCCTTCAGAATCATAATACGGTCAGCTGTAAGTTTTGCACAGGCCATATCGTGTGTAATAATAATGGAAGAGGTTTTGTTTTTTTTCTTAATTTCTAAAATCAACTCGCTTATTTCCCGTGATGTAATTGTATCTAAACCAGTTGTGGGTTCATCATATAGAATGATCTCAGGTTTCAAGATTAGTGTGCGTGCAAGCGCAATTCTTTTTCGCATTCCTCCTGATAATTCTGAGGGCATTTTATTTATAGCTTCTGCTAAACCTACACTTTCTAATACCTCTTCAATTTGCTTTTCAACTTCTTGATAGGTCAAATTGGATGCATGACGTTTTAAGGTGAATGCCAGATTTTGTTTAACGGTCATTGAATCATATAAAGCAGAATTTTGAAATAAGAAACCAATTCTAATTCGAACTTCATTAAGTTGATGAGTGGCTAAATTCAATACATTATGACCAAATACTTTTATCTCTCCTTTATCGGGTAAAACTAGACCCACGATGCATTTTATTGTTATGGATTTACCAGAACCAGATCTTCCTAATATCACTAGATCTTCTCCTTTATTTAAGGAAAGACTAACTCCTTTTAGGACATGATTATTTTCTCCAAAGGTTTTAAAGAGTCCTTTGATTTCTATAACAGGTCCTTTATCCTCAATAGAGGCTTGAGGAAGTATAGTTGTTGATTCTTTCTCCATTTTAAAATAGTAAATCAGTTAATTGAACGGCTAACATATCGATGATGAAAATAGTAAGTGAGGCAGTTACTACAGCTGAATTTGCAGCTTGACCCACACTTGCTGTACCATTTTCAGCATTGAATCCTTTGTAACACCCAATCATCCCGATAAAGAAACCAAAAAAGAATGTTTTGATTGTCGCCGGAATAATATCTACGAATGCAAGGGAATCGAATACCTTTGATATATAACGAAAAAAGCTAACGTCTCCATGCATGTTTATACCAATATACCCACCAAACATGCCAATTCCATCAGCAAATATTACTAGTATTGGAACCATAAGCGTTGTTGCTAAAATACGGGTCACCACTAGGTATTTGAACGGATTAATTGCCGCTACTTCCATAGCATCTATTTGTTCTGTTACTTTCATAGAACCTAGCTCAGCTCCTATACCTGATGAAATTTTCCCAGCACAGATTAGTGCGGTGATAACGGGCGCAATTTCTCTAATCAATGAAAGTGCCACCATACCGGGTAACCAAGATTCAGCACCAAATTTAGCTAGGGTAGGGCGAGATTGAAGAGTTAGTACTAATCCCATGATAAAACCTGTTATAGCAACTAAGGGAATAGATTTATACCCTATAATATAACATTGTTTCATGAATTCTTTAAATTCATAAGGAGGAGAAAAAACCTCTTTAAAAAACTTTGTTGCAAATAATGTAACATTACCTACATCATTAAAAATATTTTTTAGATAAACTGTCAAAGCTTCATATGTAATAGAGATTAATAATTAGTACTTGTTGTAATTTTGTATAATAAGGGTTGGATTTATTTAAAGAATTAATTTTATTTTGCTTTAAAAAGCATTTTTAAATGATTTCATTTTATTATGCTACAAAGGTCTTCGTTATCCAATGGACTATTGTTGCATAATATTGAGATAAATTTATATTTTTCACAGTTTTTTTATCGAAAGTGGAAGGAATTAAATAGTCTGGTTTAAAATCGATTTTGGAATCTAGCTTCTAAATAATGACTTTAAATCAAGTTTAGTTTATTAATTGTGGGGTTAGTTTTCTGTAAAATATTTATTTATAAAGGCATGTTGTTGGTTTACACTCATTTTGTCTGTTTCTTTTATTTCAACTTTCATTTTCACAAAACGATGATCTTCGCTTAAAACATCAAATAATTCCACTTTGGCATCTGTTGGGCCAAAAAGGACTATTTGTTTGTAGTTTTTAATGGCTTCGCCTATTTTGTTATAATAAGCATATAAAACATATTGTTCGTTATTAATTGATAATTCGGTTTTTTTTGAAATAGACTGTTCTTTTTTTCTTTCAATAAATTCAGATTCAATTGTTTTTATATCAAAAGGATTGTTTGTGAATTCCATTAAATATGCAATAGAATGATCCATCCATACTCCTAATTTTTTTACTTTTTTCATGATATTCATTTGTTTATGGAAATGCTAAAAAAATAAGTATAGAATTTCATAGTTTGTAATACATTAAAATTCAGTATTTTAATATAAAATTATGTTATACAACTTTTGAATAAACTTATATAATTTACAGATGTAATAAGATAGAGGTAGAAATTGTGACGGAGTTTAATCTGGACTAGATTTAGTTAATTAATCATAATTGATTATTAATTTATCATGAAAATTGGATCATTTAAGGAGCAATAAAGGAATCAGCTAATTATATTTTTTTACTATTGGAAGATTCTTTTTTTGCGATTGTGGTGGGAGCAATAGTGCCAGAGTAAAATTTGGCGTAAGCAGCTGTAAATTCGGCGCCAAAAAACAGAATCATAGAAGAGTATGAAACCCATAATAAAATTAAAATTATGGAACCCGCAACTCCATAAATAGATGCTGGATTGGCTGTGCTGAAATAAAAGGCTAATACTGTTTTGCCAATGGTAAATAGAATTCCAGTTACTATAGATCCTAGCCAAACATGCTTCCATTTAATTTTGGCATCCGGTAAAATTTTAAACATTAGTGCAAAAAGTACCGATATCACCCCAAAGGAAAATAAAAAATTTAATATATTGAAAAAAAGGATAGTGGAGTCATCCGTATATCCTTTGATCCAATTAGCCATACTGGATAAACTGGCACTGATAACCAAAGAGACCAGAAGTAAAAAAGCGATGGCTAATATTAGCCCAAAGGAAAATAATCTTGCTTTTAGAATAGTTAAAATCCCTTTTTGTGGAAGTACTTCTACATGCCAAATCAAGTTGAGAGATTTTTGCAATTCAACAAATACAGCTGTTGATCCAACAAGTAAAATAGTGACGCCAATTATAGATCCCCATACCGTAGATTTTGATTCGGTAGATTTAATTAGAATTTGACTGATCTGGATTGACGTTTCTGTTCCCATAGTGCTCGAAATCTGTTCTAAGATATTTTTATTTACAACGTCATTTCCAAAGAAATAACCAGCAATAGAAATGATTAACACTAATAATCCTGGTATACTAAAAATGGAATAATAGGCAATAACAGCGCTTTGTCTAAAAGGATCTTTATCGTTCCAAGCGGCAAAAGTTGTTGATAGTAGCGTGACTGTATCCTTAGTTTTAAATTGCATTTTTTGCTGTTTATAGGATTTTTAAAATTTACAAAGGTCTTTTTTTAGGCGTTTAAAGTATTGTGTAACTTTCTAAATAAATTATACTATTTACACTTTTATTATACAATGTTTTCTTCTATTCGAAAATAAAAATAGCTCTACCTAAAAAAGGGTTGCATTTTACTGCAACCCTTTAACCAAACCAAACCAAAAAAAATTATTAAAATGATCCGCTTTTTTAATTTATGTAAAAAAGCGACAATCTTTTTATCGTGACTTTCCTAATTAATATCTTTTCTAGATATTATAAATTTCTTGTGCTAAGGATTATTTCCTTATCAGGGTACTGAACTTCTGCATCTTCTTCAGCAGTTATAAATATTTTCGTAGGCTTTATTGGAGTAACTGTTTCAAAAGTCGCTTTCAATTTTGAAGACAAAAATTTTGAATCACTTTTTATCTGACCAATATTTTTAACCATTGAATCGTCTGATTCCATCCATACGACGTAAGCCTTTTTTGATGACTCAAGTCTCTTTACTTCTGCCAAGTTCTCCAATTTAATTTGAATCAGGTAGTTCTTATTATTATCTTTTGTTATCTTGACATCACCACGCGCTGCTGGAACAATAGTTGAAGTTTGAAAAGCAACCTTTTTGGAGCAAGAAGTAAAGGAGGCTGTAAACAGGATTAATAATAGGCCTAAAAAGAAGTTTTTTGTAATTGTACTTAAAGTAGTTTTTTTCATGATGTTTGTAATTTTGATGTGCTATTTAATAAATTTTTATAAAAATTGATTGAAAATTCACTCCTTAGTTAAAACGAGTCCCGTAAGGTTCCTTCAATAAATAAGAAGGAGCGAGTATAAATTGTCTAGCTTAAATACCTTCTTAATATCCATGCTATTGTTTCGTGTTCTTGTAACATTCCCGTTAGAAAATCAGCAGTACCAATATCTTTGTTTTCTTTTTCAGATACTTCGATTCCAGTACGAAGCGAAACAATAACTGTTTCATGATCATTTAATAACTCTGCTAACATTTCTTTTTGAGATGGATACTTACTAGGTGATTCTTTAAGGTGGGTAAGTTTAGAAAACTCTGCCATTGTTCCAATTGTTTTACCTCCAAGTTTGTTGATGCGTTCAGCAATTTCATCTATACTTTCTTCTAATTGTTTGTATTGATTTTCAAACAATTTGTGTATTTCCATAAAGCTCTCTCCGCAAACGTTCCAATGGAATTTTCTTGTTTTAATATACAGCGTCATCCCATCTGCTAAAACGGAGGATAGCAATGTAACGCTGTTTGCTAAATGATTTTCTGTAATTCCAATTTGTGGTTTCATAATGCTAAATTTTATATTTTAATAGTGTATTGAATCAGTAACCATTTTGAATTTTAATAGTTATTGTGCAGCATAAAGCTTTTAAACTGATTTAAAAATTTTAAAAATAATTATTTTTTATCTTTTGCAACAAGGACAACACCACCGATGATTAGTACAACGCCAACGATTGGTGACCATTGAACAGGATGATTTTGTTGTTTGTTTATCTCTATTGGCCCTATGTCTACGACCTTTTCAGTAGTCACATAATTAAATCCGGTATAAAACACCATAATAGCTCCAATGATTATTATTAGTATTCCTATGTTTTTTGCATTCATCGATGTTACGTTTTTGATGTTAAAATTTGACTGTTCCTGTTTTTTAAAATGCTATATGGTAGGTGTATCTGTATTTAATAATCCATTCAAAAAACAGTACATTTTTAAATCTGATCGTAAATATTTAAATCAGCTAATTTTATGTAAAAAATTGATTTATCAAACTATCTAAAGATACCATTCAAAAATTTGTAATCAAATAAAAATTGTATTTCTTTCTAATTTTAATAAATTTACAATCACATACAGCCTAATTATGATTAATCAGTTCCAATTGATTCCTCCAGTAATAGCAATGAGGCTATTTCAATTTTGATATTACTTATGATTCGTCCTTTGTAGTTCTAACTAGACTTATTCCTGATGTAAAGAATATTAGTCCTAGTATTCCGTAGATTATTAACGCTTTAATATCTTGATTACCGCCTGAGGTATTCATAAATAATACTGCCGCATATATTAGCGCTCCGATACCAAGGGCTGTAAGTAAAGCCCCAAAGATTCTTTTAAGATTCATAATTTTATTTTTTTAGATTTATAAATTTCATAACTTTTTTTTATAGATAGGATCAATTGAATTAAGAACTGAAAAGCCCAAAAGCATTAAGTATCCATATGATAGTCACAATTATAATTAGTGAATTGAATATATTTTTTATTGTAATATCCATAGGAACATAAGTATTTATCAGCCAAAGAACAGCTCCGATAACAATAAAAGCTAACAATATGCTAATTAATGACATGATGATAATTTCTAATTATATTATAATCAAAGGTAAAGCTCTTATAGGCAGTATGTTTTATATAATTTGGATGAAAAGTTTCATCATTCACAGATTTTCTTCAATATTATTCGATATAAAAAAAAGCACCGTTTGCCATAGGGCATCTGGTGCTTTCTTAAAAATATAGGTTTTTTTATTGTGGTCTTTTAACAGTATTCATTTGCAATGTAACTGCAGTTTGAGCCATCATTCTCCCATTTATTGAAGCTCCTGTTTTTAGATTAATTCCGGTTTTGCTTAATATGATTCCTTCAAAATGACTTGTAGTTCCTAGTGTAACTGCACCAGCTGTTTGCCAAAAGATATTTTTAGCTTGAGCGCCACCAGCAAGTGTAATTCTCACTGCATTACTCATATCAAGATTTCCTGCGACTTGGAATATCCATACATCAGTGGGGCTTCCTGAAATTGTGATGTCGGTAGGGATCAAAAGGTCGCTTGTCCAAGTATATAGTCCTGGTGTAAGTGTTTTACCTCCAATGCTTCCAGCCCCTAAATTTAGGAAATTAGGGTTAGAACGTCCTGCGGCATCCGTATATGCAGTTTGCATGTCACCCACGGCTGTTGTTAATCTCGTAGCATTAGTTAATCTACAAGGAAGTGGTCCAGCAGCGTCAACTGTATAAATTGTACCAGTTACTTCATTACATTTCAATAAAATAGCAGCTCCAGTTATAGGACTTACGCCAATATCTCCTGTAACATCAGATTTATAGACATCAGTAATTCCTGTTTTAGACAGAATCACAAAATTCTCTGCAACACCAAGATTTATGCCTTTCAATTCCGAAACTTGTGACGAAGTACTAGCTTCCTGTTTTGGAGATGAAATAGGCGTGGTTTCATATTTAGAATTTGCTATTACTAGTTCAGAGGTTTCGGCATCTGCACTACAACTTGATAGTACTCCAACTAATAGCATCGCTATCATTGGTATTACTTTTACTAATTTCATAAATTTGGGTTTATATTGTGAATTAATTATCACTATCCAAATTTGATGATATTATTACCAAAGAAGTTATGTTAATATGCTTAAACATTATACAATTAACATGATTTGAACAATTAAATTTTTTGTGATTAATGTAAAAAAAGCTAAGCCTGTCATTTGACAGGCTTAGCTTTTTTATGGTGTGTTGTTTAAGTTGCGCAATAAATCAGATCATTACATTCTAGCCATGTACCAATTTAACTCTTTTTCAATTCTTTCAAAATGGAAATAGGCAGTAATGTTTTTTTGAAGTCGCAAGAAAGAAGTTTCACTTTTTACGACATAATCAAAAGCTTTGTGGTGCATACAACTGATGGCGACATCAATTTTATCTTGAGAGGATAACATTACAACTGGAATATCTGGATCAAATTCTTTGATTTTATCTAAAGTTTCAATCCCGTTCATCGCGTTTTTATCAATTCCATCCAAATGATAATCAAGGATGATTACATCTGGTTTTTTCTCTAAATTAGCTAGGCAAAGTTCACCAGTTGCATAGGTTTCGACTACGAAATCAGTGTGATGAAGAAATTCGATTTCTAATGACTTTAGAAAAACGGCATCGTCATCTACTAAAAATAGTTTTATTTTTTCTTCGTTTTTCATCAGTTTTTGTTTTTTATATTATTAAATTCTATTTCTAATTCTGCACATGCTTGATTACATGCATTTGAAAGTTGCAGCACCAAATCAGCTATTTCTTCCTTTTGATTTTCGCTATCAGCGGTGTAGCTTTGGATTTTTTTTGCCATTTCTTCAAATTCAGTACTGATACCCATGATAGAAAAGGAAGGTACCATTTTATGAGCTGAGGCTCTCAGTAATTCCCAATCCTTGTTTCTTAAACTCTCCGTCATTGTAGCTACTATAGCAGGTGTTTGCTGTAAGTAAGCATCAATCATTTCCATCATTAATTTAGGATTCGATTTAGTACGGGACTCTAAATAGGCTAGATCAGTATATTTTTTAGTTTTAACTACACTATTTTTTTTAATCTCTTTTGCTTTTTTGGAAGATGATTTCCTAACTATATTTAAGATTTTGCTATAGAGCAAGCGCTCGTCCACGGGCTTTGCAATATAATCATTCATTCCGACCGATTTACATTTGGCTAAATCTACAGTTGTCACATCAGCTGTTAATGCAATAATAGGAATTTCAGAATTCATCGTATTTCTGATATATTCCGTAGCTTCAAATCCATTCATTTCTGGCATCTGGAGATCCATCAAAATGACGTCATAGGAATTATTTTCTAGTTTTTCAATTGCTACTTTCCCGTTTTCGGCAATATCTCGTTCGAATCCAAAATCATCCAATAGTGTTTTCATCAATAATTGATTCAGAGCAATGTCTTCCACTACTAAAACGTTGATGTTTTTGTTGAGTTTTTCTACTTCAATTATTTCGGTTTCCACTTCGGCATCGGCAGTTGTTTTTTGAAAACTCAATCTAAAACTAAAGGTAGTTCCTTCATCAACTTTGCTTGTGACGTTTATACTACCGCCTTGAGGTTCCACTAGTTGTTTTACGATGGCTAATCCGAGTCCAGTTCCTCCATAAATTCTAGAAGTTCCACTTGAGGCCTGTTGGAAATTATCAAATATTGTCGCTATTTTATCTTCAGGGATTCCAATGCCGGTGTCAGTCACGGCAAATTCGATGGTAACATTTTCTGCATTTTCATCAATTAAACGCACACTAACGGTGATTTTCCCTTTGATCGTAAATTTGACAGCGTTACTAACTAAATTTAAAATAATCTGATGCAATCGAATAGGGTCACCTACGATTACTGCAGGAATATTGGAATCATATTCTATAGCTAATTTTAAATTTTTCTCTTGTATTTTTGTTTCGAATAAATGAAGCATCGACGTAATGGAGGATTTCACCTTAAAAGGTATATTTTCAAAAGACATCTTCCCAGCGTCTACTTTTGCCAAATCAAGAATATCATTAATAAGTACAATAAGTGCATCACCACTCATTTTTATGGCATTCAGATATTCTTTTTGTTTCTCAGTCAAATCGGTTTTTAGAACTACCTTTGTAAAACCAATAATGGCATTCATAGGGGTACGAATTTCGTGACTCATATTGGATAAAAATTGCTGTTTTGCTTTTACAGCATTCTCGGCAATTAAAGTAGCATTTTCAGCATTTCGTTTTTCTTCTTCGGCAATTCCCGTTGCGAGTTCAGCAAATACCTTAGCTTCAATTAGTTCTGTCTCAATTCTTTTTTGGTCTGTGATATCTCGTGCTACTACAACAACACCTAGTACATTTCCTTGATCATCTTTATAAACCGATCCGTTGAATAGGACATCTGTTAATTTACCGTTCTTGTGTCGAAGGGTGAGTGGAGAATCAGCGACAGATCCTTTTGCGAATACTTCTTGATATACTTCTCTTGCCATTTGAGGTTCTGTGAAATAATCAAAAAAATCGGAACCGGTAAGAAGCTCTCGCTCCATACCCGTAATCTTGATAGTCGCTTCATTCATATCAGTAATCTTTCCTTTGATACTAATGGTAACCAATGGATCTCGACTTGCTTCAATTAGACTCAACGAATAATTGGACAGTAGTTTTTGGGCGGTTACATCGCGGGCAACAATAACAATTCCTAATACTGCGCCCTTATCGTCTTTATAGACAGATCCATTAAATAAAACATCTGTTAATTTGCCTTCTCTGTGACGAATTGTTAAGGGAGAGTCAGCAACTGATCCTTTATCAAATACCTCGAGATATACTTCACGTGCCATTTGTGGTTCGGTAAAATATTCGAAGAAATTAGACCCAATCAATTTTTCGCGGTTGATACCAGTAATTTGGACCGTGGCCTCATTCATATCGGTAATTTTACCATCAATATTTATAGTAATTAATGGATCTAAACTAGCCTCGATAAGGCTTAGGGAGTAATTAGAAAGTAATTTTTGTGAAGTGGTAAATAATTCTAATTCTTGATTTCTAACTTTTAAACTTTTAATTATAATAAATACAAGTGTAAAAACAACAAATATTAAGATTAAAAGTAGGAAGAATAGTATCTCAGCATTTTGAATGCTTTTTTCGTTTTCTATTTTTCTAAGTTTAAGAACATTGTATTCATCAATATTGATTTTTGCAATGATGCTCTTGATCTTATCCGTGATTACTTTTCCATCTTCTAGTATTGCAATCTTTTCATTTTCATCTAATAAACCAATTTTTCGGTCGTCGATGATTTTTTGTAATAAAAACAAATTTTTCGAAGTCATCATCTTCAAAGAATCAACCTGAATATTTTGGGGAGCATTATTCTTAGTTAGCATTGACAGGGCCGCTAAGTTTCCTTTCATGGCCTTTACAGCGTTATTAAATGTCTCTAAATAAATGTCGTTTTCAGAGATTATATATCCTCTAACACCAGTCTCAATATCAAGAATGTCTAATAGTACATTAGCGTTTTTATGTAGAATCACTTGAGCATGCTCCGCAGAGTCGCTACTGGACTTTACCTGAAGGTTATTATAGTAAAAAATCCCTAGTACAGAAGCCAATATGATGGAAACCAAGATGTAGTAGAGTTGAAACCTTTTTTCTAAAATTAATTTCATGATGTTTTTAAAACTTAACTTAGATTATTTTGATTTTTCATACCAATTTCTTCAATAGGGGATCGCCTTTTATCTTTCAAATTTTTAAAGTGAGAAGGGGAAAGGCCTGTTACTTTTTTAAACTGACTTGATAAATGCGCTACGCTGCTATAGCCCATTTTCCATGCAATTTCAGTGATATTGTGTTCTCCGTAAATTATCAATTCCTTAACCCGTTCTGTTTTATGCGAAATGATAAAATGCTCAATTGTTGTTCCTTGCACTTCAGAAAACAGATTGGATAAATAAGTATAGTCGTGATTCAACTTTTCGCTTAGGTAAATAGAAAAATTTACTTTAATTACTTCATCCGAATGATGAACCATTTGGATAATTACATTTTTAATTTTTTCTATCAGCATGGATTTTTTATCATCCATAAGCTCAAAGCCTGCACTAAGTAATCCTTCTTTAAGAAGTTCTCTTTGTGCCATGGTAATGTTTTCCATTACATCCACTTCTCCTAAATCAACAACAATAAAATGCAATCCAAGCTTTTTTAATTCCTCTTTAACTGCTAGTTTGCAGCGATTGCTGACCATGTATTTGATATATAACTTCAAATTATTTATTTTTTAACTGATTCTGTAAAATTTGCATTTTTTTCTCAAAAAAGAATTACATAATTTATAAATTAGTTGTATAATTCACAGATTATTTTGCCTTTTGTTGTGCCAAAAATAGGGAATAATTAGCGATAACAGAAGATGTTTTTTAAAATTAAGGATCTGGTATTGCTATTTCTTATGTAGCAATGGAATGTTGTCGATTTGAGGTTCTCTAGTCTTATTCGATTTTTTTAGCTTTAAAATAACAAACCAAAGAAGCCGTTAACGGTATTTAAATAATACAGCTAACAGCTTCTTTCCTTCAAAGTCACTTTATAATTTAAGCTTTGACAATCATTTTTCCGGTATTTACACCTTCAAACAAACCGAGTAATGCCGTGGGCAATTGGTCGAACCCTTCTACAACTGTTTGTGTGAATTGTAGTTTTCCTTCTTTAACCCAACTCGTTAAGTGTTTCATTCCTTCAGGAAATCTATCTTGGTAATTACCGACGATAAATCCCTGCATTAAAACACTTCTTGTTAGTAACATCGGTTGAATTCTTGGGCCCATCGGTGTTTCTTTACTATTATATAAGGATATCTGCCCGCACAATGCAATTCGGGCATGAAAATTAATGACACTAATAACTGCATCTGAAATTTCCCCACCTACATTATCAAAATAAGCATCTACACCATTTGGACAAGCGTCTTTTACGGATTTATAAATATCCTTGGATGTTTTATAATTGATTACCTGATCAAAGCCAAAATCTTCGATTAACGTCTTTGCTTTTTCATCCGTGCCTGCTATCCCTATTACGTGACAGCCTTGTAATTTAGCAATTTGTCCCACGACCATTCCTACGGCTCCGGCTGCACCAGAGACCACTACCGTTTCACCTGTTTTTGGTTTGCATATATCCATCAATCCAAAATAAGCGGTTAAGCCTGTCATTCCTAATATACTTAAGTAGTAACTCAACTCGGGGACGTTAGTATCTACTTTTTGTAGAAGGTCATCTTTTGATACAAACATTTCTTTCCACGGAAATCTTCCTACCACTGTATCACCAACTTTAAAATTATCGGATTTACTCTCTATAATAGTAGCAACGACACCACCTTCCAAGGGTTCATTAATCTTAAACGGAGCCACGTATGATTTAGCGTCATTCATTCGACCACGCATGTAAGGGTCTACCGAATAATAAAGCCCTTTTAACAGCACTTCCCCTGACTTTAATTGATCTAATGTGGTATTTTCAAGCTTGAAATTCTGTAGCGTGGGTGCTCCCGAAGGTCTTGATTGCAATATAATTTGTCTTGTAGTCATATTATTTTACTTTTAATTATTTAATAGAGAATAAAACAGTTATTTTTAAAATGGAAAAATGATTTCCTTGTTTTAAAAATAAGTGCTACTTTACACATTATGTTAGTGTTAGCTTACTCTTATTAGTTTTTTGTTTACAAACTCATGAATTCCTTGTTCAGATAATTCACGTCCATAACCAGAACCTTTGGTTCCTCCAAACGGCAAGTCAGCTTGCGTACCTGTTGGTTCGTTGATAAAAACCATACCGCTATCAATTTGATCGGCAATTTTTATGGCTCTTTCTATATCTTTTGTAAATATCGAGCCTCCTAAACCAAAAGGAGAATCATTTGCAAGATCAATAGCTTCTTGTTCGTTGGCAACTTTGTAAAAAGAAGCTACGGGTCCAAATAACTCTTCTTGAAAAGTAGGAACGCCACGTTTTAGATTAGTTAAAATGGTAGGTTGCATAAAGGCTCCCGTTTCAAAAGCTCTTTTACCACCAACTACAACTTTAGCACCTGCTTTTTCAAATCTTTTCACCTGATCCAATAAGTTGACTAAAGCCCCTTCACTGCTAAGCGGTCCAACCTGTGTATTAGGGTCCATAGGATCGCCTACTTTAAGGGAGGCAACTTTTTTGGTAAATTTTTCTAAAAACTCGTCTGCTATTGCTCCTACAGCAATAAATCTTTTTGAAGCGACACAACTTTGTCCAGTATTGCTAAATCTTCCTGCAATAGCCATTTCAACGACGGTATCGATATCTGCATCTTCCAAAATTATAAAGGCATCACTACCTCCTAATTCAAGCACTGATTTTTTTAGATGTTTTCCTGCAGCTTCGGCGATACTTGCACCTGCACCTTCGCTACCCGTTAGTGACACCCCTTTGATTCTCTCATCACTTACCAAGGCTGTACTTCGCTTTCCTGAAATCAATAAATTGGTGTATAAACCTTCAGGAGCTTTTGCTTCTCTAAATAATTCTTCAATTGCGATACCACATTGTGGTACTATCGAGGCGTGCTTTAATAAAATGGTATTTCCTACCATGATATTTGGCGCAGCAAATCGTACGATCTGATAAAACGGAAAGTTCCAAGGCATAACACCAAAGAGAACACCTATAGGGCTACTGCGAACAAACGCTTCGCCAGATTCAGGGTTTAATTTTTTATCGGCGAGAAAGGCAGCACCATTATTAGCGTAGTAATCCAATATATCAGCACTTAAATCAACTTCCCATTCCGCTTGTGCTTTGATTTTTCCCATTTCAAGGGTGATTAAGTTGGCTAAATCACTTTTTCCTTTACGCATCAGATCGGCTGCTTTATGTAACACTTTTGCTCGATCTTCATAAGATGTTTTCTTCCATTCTTGAAAAAAGTCATTCGACTTTCTGATTGCGGCTTCAACTTGTTCGTCAGTCATTTCATCGAATGATTTTACTACTTTGTTTGTGGTGGGATTTGTTGTTTGAATAGACATAAATTTATTTTTAATTAATTAAAATAGATTTAATCTTGCTTTTTAGAGTTTTAAAAGGAGTAGAAATAGATACTGTGATTTTAGATATTCAGAACTACAGTATCTATTTCGACATTTTTTAAACAACTTTTATACAGATTAAATTTTGTTTTATAAAATTAAGTCGAAATTCACTCAATTTGTTGCAACTAAATGTTAAAAGAAAAAAACAGTACTATTAATTAATTCATAAATTTTAACACGTAATTATTTATGGTATGTATTGTAAGGTATTAATGAATGTAGCGCTCTATTTGTCAGTTAATTGGTTTTTATGGTGTATTCAGTTATTATGTTAAAATGATAAGGGTAGGGGAGGACGATTAAACTTAGTAAGAGGATTATTTGTTTCATTACTAAGAAATTATTTTTAGTAGTAAGCTAGGATCTGAACAATTTTATAAATGAAAGCCTAATTCATTTTTAGAACAAACTCCTAGTTAATCACCAACTTTAGTATTATTTTTTTTTAGAATTTGAAAATGGAGATGAGGAGAATAATCGCCATTCAACGATGAATAACTGAACGATTCTATTTGTTGCCTTTTTTTAAAACAGCTCGAATCGCTATATTCGCTAAACTATCTAACGTTTAATGTCCATATAAAACACTTGATTTTCTATTGTAATGTTTGGATCGTAATCCTCAAAACCAGCATGGAAATTAAACCGATGAACTGTGCCACCAAGAGCTGATAAAATATAGGTTCTAGCTTTTATCCAAAGATCTAGTCCAATATGTATATTTTACTCTTTTGTTTGCTCATCTTTAAAAATAGTATTGCGTGAATGTAGATTGCAGTCTTCGTAATGTCCTCTATAAGCAACTTTAGCTAAATTAGGTGCTAATTGCTTTTCGATGAAATTTTAGAAATCGATAGTATTGCCATGATATTCTTTTCCAATGATTTATTTGTAACCGATAAATCTATTGGCGTGTATTTATTCTCAGAGGTCCTTCCTTGAATTACGGCAACATCTGAAGGATTATGCAATATCATTTCTAAAATGATAATGTACCGTGTCTTAATTAGAATAATAAAACAAAAAAATTAAAGCCAACATAAAATGTTTATGTTGGCTTTAAAAGGTAAAATTTGTTTTATTGAGATTAGATTTCGATATAAATTACTTTCGGACTATATCGAGCAACTTAAAAGTTGACTAACTACTTTCCGATTATTTAACGGCTAATAGATCTACTAATTCAATTACAGGATCTTTAGAAAGTAATGTTCCTGCGTTTGCCATTAAAGCTTCTGCAATTTTACCTGCAAGATGTGCTTTTCTACCTTCTTCAGTTTCAAAAGTATCAAAAATCCCAAAGGTTGATGGTCCTATTTGTAATCCGTACCAATTTACAGTGTCTGGCTCGTCTAGTACTAATGGTAAAGCACTTTTTAAAAATGCAGCAACTTCGTCTTCTTTTCCTACTTTAGCTTCTAATCGTGCTAATAAAGCATATTTTTCCATAATGATAAATTTTATTTAGGTAATAAAAGTAGTGTTATTAGTTTTTAGGTTTGCATAGTTTAACTATTGTTCAACCTGAAATTTAACAGTATAGTACTTTTAGCAGAATCAAAAATCATAACAATAAATAGAAACGCAGGATGACTGTTTCTGATTAATGCCTCACCAGATTTAGCGTTTAAGTTTTTATCAGCAAGAAAGACCTCATTTTTATCGACTTAGTAATCTACCATATAATAATTTAGGTTGTATTCCTATTCCCCTTAGGCTAAAACATTCCCGATTTCAAGGTTGATTAACTCGGTAAACTAGCTTTTTCTTTTTGCGCAAAATATCGGATATTTTATGCAATACTTTTACTCGATCGTCAGTAGAAGTTTTCTTCTATTCTTGGAAAAAGCGATTAGACTTTTCGATTGTGGCTTGAACTTGTTCGTCAGTCATTTCATCGAATTTTTTTAATACCTTGTTCGTGGTAGGGTTTGTTATTTGAATAGACATTAATTCTGGAAGTGTTAAAACAATTCGAAACAGATACTTTGATTTGAGATAATTAATAAATGGGTTGGTTCTGTATGTAATTTTATTAGGAATGTGCTACTCTTTGATATTATGTTAAAATGACAGGTATAGGGAAGGAGTTTTGACCATATTACTAGCTATGAACTTAAAACAAAAAATCCAAATAGAAAATGAAATTAAGTCATTTTCTATTTGGATTACTGTTGAATAGCAAATCATCTAAAGCTATTCAGTATCTGTATCGGTGTTTCTAAATAATTTTTTTTCGAAAACATCATTCCAGTCCATTGACTTGATTGCTGACACTTGATTTTGTTCGTTCATATAAACACGAAGTTCTTTATTGGCTACAGCCTTTTTATATAGTGCTTTAAAACGAAATATCGTTGTTTTTGTCTCGTTGTCTTTGTAAATTTCCATTAGTTTAAGATCCTGAAACGGTCCATACCACTGTCTGAATTTAGCACATGTTTTTGATAGTTTTGTTTCCGTAATGTTATTTATTACGGATTTTGTTGCTTCGCTTTGATTAAATGGTTTAAACTTAGAAGTATTGCAGGTCATTAAAATGCGTTTGCCTAATTCATATGCTTTTGACTTTAGATTAGTGTCAACATCGGCGACGGCTAATTTCGTGATTTGGACTTCTTCTGGTTTTACCTCAGTCGTTGTATCTGGTTTTTTTGACTTACATCCAATAAGTACAATTAAACTTAGGAGGAGGATTAGTTTTTTCATAGCTAAGATTTTATTTTTAATAGTAAGTTAGGATCTGGACAATTATCTAAATAAAAGTCTAATTCGCTTTTTGTGGAAACTCCTGGGTAATCACCAACTTTAGCACCAATGTTTTTTATAATTTGAAAATGCAGATGAGGAGAATAGTCTCCATTCACTGCTGAATCACCTAATGATCCTATTTGTTGTCCTTTTTTAAAACCAGTTCCTATTTCGATTTTTTCTAAACTATCTAACGATAAATGTCCGTATAAAGTATAAAATGTATGATTTTCGATGTGGTGCTCCAGAATGATTGTGGGACCATAATCTCCAAAACCGGCATTAAAATTGAAACTGTGAACTGTACCATCAAGAGCTGCTAAAATAGGTGTTCCAGCTTTTATCCAAAGATCTAGTCCAATATGTATATTTCGTTCCTCTGTTTCCTCATCTTTAAAAATAGTACTTCGCTTATAAAGATTCCGCTCCTCATTATAACCTCCATAGGCCACTTTTGAATTATTTAAAGTCAAGTAACTTTCAATGTATTTTTCAAAATCAGCTGAATCCGCTAATGATTCCTTAGCTAGATTGTGATTTAAAACAGATAAGTCTAAAGCGATATATTGATTTAAAGAAATTGAATCAGCTATTACTTTTACGTTTTGGATGTTTCTTATAACGGTTTCTAAACTTGTCATTTTTTGCTATTTTGTAATTTTTAGTTTCAATAGTATAAAAAAAAGCCAACTGAACGAATCCAGATTGGCTTTACTATTTTAAGCGTTAAAAAATAAGATTATTTTTTAACTTGAACTTCAGCTTCACCACCTGAAACATTAACGCTCGTTGATTTTGTTCCGTTTTTAGTACTAACATCAACGCCATCTGTTCCTACACTTATAGAGGTTCCATCAGGATTTTTTTCCACTGCAGGAGTTTCTGTAGTAACTTCAATAGTTTGATTAGTCGTAGCTGCTGGAGTTTCTTTAGTTTCTTCTTTTTCCTTGCAAGAAACGATTGCCAAAACTGACAGTACTCCTATGAACATTGCTGTTTTTTTCATTTTTATTGTATTTGAGTTTGTAACTAATTAGTTGACAAGATACTGTTTTTATTAATACAAAAAAAATCCCAACTGCGTATACAGCTGGGATTTCCTATTACAATATTATTTTTTTAATATAAATTTGGATATTTTGAAGGATTAACCTCATTCATCATTCCGTATACTTTTTCGAAAATATCTTCTGCAGATGGTTTAGAAAAATAGTCACCATCAGTTCCGTAAGACGGTCTGTGTGCTTTTGAAGTTAAAGTTTGTGGTTTGCTGTCTAAATAATTGTAACCATCTTGTTGTTCAATAATTTGTTGCAAAATATAAGCAGAAGCACCTCCAGGAACATCTTCGTCAATTACTAACAAGCGATTTGTTTTAGTGATACTTTTTACAAGATCATGATTGATATCAAATGGAAGCAAAGATTGTACATCTATAATTTCACAGTCAATACCTATTTCAAGAAGTTCTTGGGCAGCTTGCTCCACCAATCTTAATGTGGAACCATAAGAAACTAACGTGATATCGGAACCTTCTTTCATCGTTTCAACAACACCAATAGGAGTCTTGAATTCACCATAATTTAGCGGCTTTTTCTCTTTTAAGCGGTATCCGTTTAGACACTCTATAACTAAAGCTGGTTCGTCACACTCTAATAGCGAATTGTAAAAACCTGCTGCTTTTGTCATATCCCTTGGAACTAACACATGAATTCCTCTAATAGCATTGATAATCATTCCCATAGGAGAACCAGAATGCCAAATTCCTTCGAGACGATGGCCTCTTGTACGGATGATTAATGGTGCTTTTTGCTTTCCTACTGTTCTGTATTGTAGGGTTGCCAAGTCATCACTCATAATTTGGATAGCATACAGTAGATAATCCAAATATTGAATTTCAGCAATAGGTCGTAAACCTCTTAATGCCATTCCAATACCTTGTCCTATAATAGTGGCTTCACGTATTCCTACATCGGCGACACGTAGTGCACCATATTTTTCTTGCATTCCTTCTAAACCTTGGTTTACATCACCAATAGTTCCTGCATCTTCTCCAAAGATTAATGCTTCAGGATATTTTGTAAAAATGGCATCGAAGTTATCACGTAAAATCATTCTACCATCTGTATCCTCTTTAGAATCTTCAGCGTACTGCGGCAAAACTTGTTTTACCGAAAACACATTTAATTCAGAATCAGAATGTAAATGACTGCTAAATTTTTCCTGATTTTTCTTAGTATATGAAGTAATCCAGTTTGATAATTCACTTTTTCCGCCTTCATTAAGTACAAGACGTAAAGATTTACGTGCCGCAATTAGAATTTCCTTTCTTATTGGGTCTTTTACACTACTTAAGCTCGAAGCATATTTTAGTATGGCTTCTTTATGATTACTTGAATTTGCAATTTTTTCTAATAAGGAAATTAATTCCTTTTGTTCTTCAACAATTGGCTCAATAAAGGCGCTCCATGCAGCTTTTTTACCTGCTAAAACTTCTTTCTTGGCACTTGCTTCAATTTCGGCTAATTCTTCCGGAGAAGCAATATTAATTGCAATCATCCATAATTTCATTTGTCTTATACAGTCAAAATCTCTTTCCCAAGCCAGACGATCTCCATCTTTGTATCGTTCATGAGATCCAGAGGTAGAATGTCCCTGAGGTTGCGTCAGTTCATTTACATGTATTAAAACGGGAACATGTTGCTCACGTGAAATAGTAGATGCTTTTTCGTAAGTAGCAATCAGATCAGTATAATCCCAACCTTTTACCCTAAGGATTTCATATCCTTTTTCAGTATCATTTTTTTGGTATCCTTTTAGGATTTCTGAAATATTTTCTTTGGTCGTCTGATGTTTTGCATGAACTGAAATACCGTACTCATCGTCCCAAACGCTTATTATCATTGGCACTTGTAAAACACCAGCAGCGTTAATTGTTTCAAAAAATAAACCCTCAGAAGTACTTGCGTTACCAATGGTCCCCCAAGCGATTTCATTCCCTTCATTAGAGAAATTAGCTGTATTAGGGATTCCCTTAACTTGTCTGTATATTTTAGATGCCTGCGCAAGTCCTAATAATCTTGGCATTTGCCCTGCAGTAGGAGAAATGTCAGCACTGGAATTTTTTTGTTTCGTTAAGTCTTTCCAAGAACCGTCTTCATTTAAACTATGTGTAGCAAAATGGCCTCCCATTTGTCTACCGGCAGACATAGGCTCTTGTTCTATGTTTGAATTACCATATAGTCCAGCAAAAAAATTTTCAACAGTCATTTGGCCTATAGCCATCATAAATGTTTGATCACGATAATATCCAGAACGGAAGTCACCGTTTTTGAAAAATTTAGCCATGGCTAATTGAGGCACTTCTTTTCCATCTCCAAAAATTCCGAATTTTGCCTTTCCGGTCAACACCTCTCTACGCCCTAATAGACTACATTCTCTACTGATCATAGCGATTCTATAGTCGTTCAACACTTCGGTTTGAAAATCTTCAAATGTCAATGCGGTATTGGTTTTTTCTTTTATCATAATTGAAAAGTATCACTTAAAGGAACAAATTTACTCAAAAACTATCTATTATCATAATACAGTGAAAGAAATAAGATTTAATTATTGTCAATTATATTGCTGTAAATAAAGGTAAAATTTAGTTATTCGGAATTTAGTTGTTATTTTATTGAAAATAATACAATTAAAAAGTGTTAATACTTTCGATTAAAACCATTTTCGATTAAATAAATTGATTAATATTTTGGGCGAGAACGTAATTACAAAACGAATTTTTTCATTGTATTTGTCTTGCCCTATTTCCCAACCATTAGAAGAATACACTGGAAGGTACATTTCAAAGTAGTCAGGAACCAGATTCAACCGGATACCACTGTCGTATAAAAATTTCTCGTTTTGGTATTTATTTTTCAATAGTCCGGCATCACCGTAGATTTCTATCCAATTCCAAATGGCATAACTCGCATTCACAGTAGTCATCCATTGATTAGCGTAAGGCGTATTCAGTTTTGATTTAAAACCACCTTCAGCCACGATTAACTGCTGGCTAAAAAAGCCACTGTTTTCAGATCTTCCATAGTAGCCATAATCAAATAAGTAATCTGTGGGCCGGTCTAAAGCAAAACTAAAAAAATCAGAATTAGTTGTATTGTATAGAAAAGTACCGGCATAAAAGCGCAAATTGATCTGACGATTATTTTCAAATAGTTGTCGGTATTCTAATTCTGCAGCGGTTTTTCCAAACTTCGCTGCTATTTGTAGATCAGTCGAAAAGCTGAAATGATTGGTAATTTCTGTTGTTGAATTGAAGTACTTTGCATTGAATACAGAATAATTTTCTGTAGAATTGTCAATAACTAAGGCACTCTTTTCTCGACTCACCATCACTTGACGCAATAAGATTAACTGTTTTTTGTTGTCTCTAATGTCATCTTCCCTAATTTTTAATTGAATCATCGGGTTGATTTTCAAATAGGTGGCGTCTGCTGCATAATGAAAATACGCGCCCGATAGTGAATAACGTACGTTATAAAGAAGGCTGTTTCTATAATTTTGATTGACAACCACAAAACCAGATCCTGAAAATGTTTTTGCATTTGTTGAATAAGCCGGATTGACATCAAAAATAAAGGGTTTGTCTAAAATCGTTTTGTTATGTAGTCGCAATCCAGGCGAGAGACCATCATATAAATTGTAGGTGAGGGTGGGTACATATAAAACCTGATTGTAATACGGATCCTCAAGATCCTTCATAAACACAAATTTTATGGGACGGTTATTTGGAAAAAAAGACTTTAGCGATTTCCAGTTATTTCTTAAATTGTATTCAGGAACTTCATTCTTATAATTTAAAACAATTTTATCAGCATTTTTTCTATCTAAAGTAAATACACTGTCGGCTATCTGGGGATCCAACCATTTTTTAAATACAATTTCGCCTTTATTAATTCCATAAACAGGCACGGGAACGATAACCCCAGTTTTATTTTTAATGGTAAACGAAACACTATCCTTAGATTTTACAACATCTGCAAATTTAAAATCAATGATTTTCCGAGATTCAATAATTGTTCTAAAAAACCAATCAATATTCTTGTCGGTACTTCTTTTTAAAGTGGCTTCAAAATCGTTTCTAGAGACCTGTTTTTCCTTGTTCTCAGCATAGAATTGTTGAATACTATTTGTAACGGCAGCACCTCCAAGGTAATTATCCAGATACCTAAAACTTAATCCGGCGCGATATTTACTCGCGATTTGTTCGTTAAATTTTATCAGAGAATTTTTAGGATCTCCCAGTGGCTGATCCAGATTTTTTCTAGCCATTAGCATATAGAAATAGCTGTATTGCTCGTTAAAATCCAGATTGGTCAGATTGTAACTTTTTAACAATAGAAAGGTAGAGGCGCTACCCAGCATCTTTGTGTTTGGGTAATTCTGTTCTATATATTTCATCATCACATAGACTTGAATTCCATCATAGATCCAGTTGTCTTTCCTATTATCTAATCGCAAACTATTTTTTAGATAGGCATTCAAATAAGTCTTTAGAAATTTAATCTCATAGGTAAATTCATCCGAAAACGGCCTGATAAAAGAAGGTAGTTGATTTAATCCATAAAATGGATTTCGATCATAATCAGTTTGGGAAACCACAATTTTTTCAAAAGGGTATTTCCCAATTAAATGATCGACATAGTTTACAATACATTCAATAGCGTAAGCTTGTTGTTTTGGACTTATTTTTTCTTCCTTCAAATTAGTCACCACTTCAAGATCATCTATTTTAAAACTGGAAAAACTAGATTTAGGTTCTATAAATAAACTAAAATTGCTTCTGTTTTTCCCTGTAAGTTTAAAAACTGAATAGTTATCCTTTTGAATGGCTTCCCCGCTGTTTAAGTCAGTGGTGACTTCTAAACCTTTGGTCACTTTTAATTCGATATCAATGTCAGACACCGCATTGGCTATATCATCTAAATTAGCATTGCTGTATGTTATAAAAGCATGGTTTTCATAGCGGGCAGGAGTAAGGTACCATGTTTTTAAATTCATACCACCATCGGCATTGTAACCAAATTTTGTGAACTTATCACTTGGAATTTTTGTGGTATAAGTAAGTCGCAATTTTATTTTCTCATTTGGGGCGAGTTTTTCTCTCAATTGGACGCTAATGATATCTGGATTTGTAGTCGTTCTTTCCCAAGAAAGAAATAATTTTTCAGAATCAACAATCGTTAGATTTTTTGTACTGCCTCGTTCGTTTTCTTTGGCCAAATGGAAACCACGATAAAATTCATCCGAAAATCGTCTCGCCAAAGGAGTGTTAACATCTGCATAGGCATTATTCCAATCGTTTAAAATTACTGAAGTCAGCGTATCATTAGACTCATTAAAAAAGGTGAGTTCTTGCTCAATATTCAAAGTTTTATCATCCCCATTGACTTCAACAAACATTTGGGAATGATGCTGGGCATATTGTTTTATCGGTATCAATAAAACGAAGATACAAATCGCTATTTTATAAAATGGTTTCAACTTTTATTCAACTGGTTAGTAGTGCACAATATACATTTATTTGGATACAAAATAAATTATTTTTTTGAAAAAGGCATAAAAAAAAGCTGTTCGTAAAAACAGCTTCCTTTCTTAAAAATTGGGTTGCAAATTGTACTTTTTATAGAAAGTATCTAAAACTTCTACCACTTCGTCTTCGGTGTCAACAATTCGTATCAGATTCAAATCGTCGGGGCCAACAGTATGTTCTCTTTCGATTAACACTTTTTTTACCCATTCGATTAATCCAGACCAAAATTCAGTTCCTACCAGTATAATAGGGAATTTTGCTATTTTTTTTGTCTGAATCAATGTCATTGCTTCAAACAATTCGTCCAAAGTTCCAAATCCACCAGGCATTACTACAAATCCTTGAGAATATTTTACAAACATTACTTTTCGAACAAAGAAATAATCAAAATTCAGGTTTTTATCTCCGTCAATGTACGGATTGAAATGCTGCTCAAACGGCAATACAATATTCAATCCTACCGAAGTTCCTCCCCCCAGATGCGCACCTTTGTTACCGGCTTCCATAATTCCGGGGCCTCCGCCAGTAATCACACCGTAACCGGCTTTACTGATTTTGTAAGCTATTTTTTCTGCAAGTAAATAATACGGATCTTCTGGCTTAGTTCGTGCCGATCCAAAAATGGACACACACGGACCTATACGTCCCATATTTTCATAACCGTTTACAAACTCGGCCATAATTTTAAAAATCGCCCAGCTGTCATTAGTCCGGATCTCATTCCAGTTTTTTTGCTTTAATTTATCTTGGATTACTTTATCCTCGTCATTGTCAAAATCTTCTAATCTCATATTCGTATTGTATTATTAACTATTATTTTCTGGAGCCTTATCCAGCTATCCGCTTGTATCTTTTTATTTTTTGAAAGATAAAAAATAAAAAGATACCACTTCTATCTGGGCTAGATATCCAAGATACTAAAGTAACTCTTTTTTCAAATACGGCACGGTATAGTTTAATTATTTTTTTAAAGGGTCTATCTTTTTTGAATTGCTGTCTCGATAGAAAATTAAATGCAACGGCCTTTTTATAAACACAAATAAATAAGAAAAGCCTTAAAATTGTTAATGTAAAATTCAAAAAGAGGTGTATATTTGGTTTATATAGAAGTTGGTGGCAATTATACCGCAGAGTCGTAAAATTCACAAAAAATAAGATGATATATACATTCCGAAATACTGAAATGAATAATGAGAAAGCTTCAAATTTTGAAACAAAATCATTATTATATTTAATTGGACAACGTATGGATAGTAAAGATGTTCTCTACGTAACTTTTGACTGCTTCAATGATGTAAATGGTCTAAGTGAAAAATTTGATAAAATATGGGATATTCAATCAAAAAACGAAAAGAGTTTAAATCCAAAAAAAATAGGGACATATCTTTACACTCTTTTCGACAATTTTACGTCAATATTTTCTTTTGAAGAGTTTATTTTCTTTTGCCCAAAATTAAAACCAGAATATAAAATTGATATAAATAAAACGACATATAATTTAGATAACATAATTGTAAAAACTTTCGAAAGAATAAAAAACGGTTTAACAGAAGAAATAGAAAGAGTCCAGAAAAATTCAATTACACAAGAATTGAATATAGAAAACTTTCTAAAAAAAGTTTTAATAGTAGAGGATAGTATCACTGATAATGATTATATAAAAGCAGTAACCAAATTTAAAAATACTAATCTCAAAAGTGATGATTTTTATAACAGTCTCTTTAAGGACTTAAGAGATATCCAAACAACAAAAAAAAACAGTTGTATTGAAAATACATCAATAACAGAAATCAGAGAAGTTCTTAATTTTAGAAGACATCTTTCAACTAAAGACATTGAGACCTTAATTATAAGTCGTATAATTGGTTGTGAAATTTTTAAATATAAATCTATTCCAATTTATTTTTCTCCAATTCTTGCTGGAATGGATATTGAAGATAAAAAAGATTTGTTACAAGAATGTAATTCTAATCTTTCGAAAGCTTTTTTTAATAAAAACCAAAATAAAATTTTTTGGAATGTTTGCGAAATGATTGTAGAATATATAACAAACACTACAGATAATAATGTTGAAAACATATATGAACTATTATTTGTTGAATATGCTTTTAAAAAAAATTCATACTTAACCAAAGAAACAATACTGTACTTAATTTCAATAATTATAGAAGGACTAGATGATAATTAAAAAAATAGCTTTTGGAAATAAAAATGAAGCATTTATAGAAAATCGCTTTACTAATAAAACTAACATAATTTATAGTAACGAGAATAATCGAGGGAAAACTTTACTATTACAAAGTATAGCTTATTCACTAGGTTACGAATCAATTTTCCCTAGTGGATTTGACACTAAAAAATATTTCTTTTATACTGAAATCGAAATTCAAAACCGAAAATTTGAGTTTTTAAGAAAAGGAAATTCCATTTTGGTTTTAAATCAAGAAAAATTATTTATATTCAATAGTATTACTGAATTTAAGTATTATTTTGACCAAGAAATTTATACTCTGCCACAAATTGACAAAAGTGGAAAACAAAGGGCTGTTGATTTAACTCTTCTCTTTGAGATTTTCTTTTTAGGTCAAGACAAAAGGAATACTTCAAATCTTATTGTCAAAGGACAAAACAATAAAGTTGACTTCTTGAATATGATTTATTCAATGGAAGGAATAACTATTGAAACATTCAATAAGTATGATATTGAAAATCTTAAAAAAGAAAAGATACAATTAGATTCAAAAATAAAAGCTGAAATAAGAAAAATAAAAATAATAAAACAAAACCCTGAAATATCAACGTTCATTAGTGCATCAGCAAATAATTTAGAATATAAAAATTTCGGTAATCAAATTAAAGAAATACATCAAAATATTGCTGATCTAAAGAAAAAAAGAAATAGAGAGGAAAATAGAAGAGCAAAACTTGAAGCTTTGATTCTTGAACTTAATTCATTGAATAGGAATCTTAATGAAGGAAAAGTTAAATGTGGTGAATGTGGTAGTTCTAAAATTATATTTACAAATGAAGATTTTGAATTTGAAGTAAGTAATATTCACGTAAAACAAAATATTTTGACATCGATTAAATCTAGTCTTAATATTAAAGAAGAAATCATTTCCGAGTTTAACGATGAAATTATTAAAGAACAAGATCAAATAAATAAACTTTTAGAAGATTCTACACCAGATATCAAAAATTATATTCTGTTTCAAGATGAAATTTTTGAATCAAAAGATACTGATAAAGTAGTACTTGAATTACAGAATAAATTAAGTGAAATTGAAAAAAAATTAAAAAATAATGAAAGTAAAATTTCTTCTGATAAAGAACGCCAAAAAGACATTTTAGAAAGTACTTTAAAAGAAATGAAGAGATTTTATAATATTATTGATCCACAAGGTCTACTTCAGTTTGAAGATTTATTCACCAAAGCCAGCGAAACATATTCAGGTAGTGAGGGACAAGAATATTATTTTTGCAAGATTATGGCATTGAACTCAATATTAGACCATAAATTTCCAATTATTATTGATTCATTTAGAGAAGGAGAACTATCAACTACCAAAGAAATGATAATGCTTGATGAGTTTCTTAAATTAAACAAACAAGTCATTTTAACTTCTACAGTTAAAAAAGAAGAATATTCCGCAGATAAATATTTCAACATTGATAAATTAAACGTTTTAGATTACTCTAATTTTCAGGATAGTAAAATATTGCAAGAGAGTTATGTAGCTAGTTTTAGTGAACTACTTATAAAGTTTAACGTAAAAGAATAACTGCCACCAATAGGTAAGGTTTCGCTGGGCTTGTAAAGCCAACAATGAAAGCGCGGTTAAAAGGAACCGATCATAAGTCCGTTGGTATCTAGATATTGTATAATTGTTTGGATGATTTCAAAAGGCAAAAACGCCTCCTCTGCGAATTCTATATTAAACGCTATTGAAGTCCAGATGGCTTAGAAAGTCTTCAGAGTTCGTGCTAAAAAACCAATACAAAAAAAAACTACTGCATCACACAGTAGTTTTTTCGTTTTATTTCAAAGTCTAATTAAAAGATAATAATTTGCGAATTTGCGGTAATTAAAAACACCTACTCCAATTCCTTTTTCAAAAACTTCGCGGTATAGCTTTTTTTATTATCGGCGATTTCTTCGGGAGTTCCTTTGGCAACGACTTTTCCACCGCCTTTTCCTCCTTCGGGACCAATATCAATAATATAATCCGCCAGTTTGATCACGTCCATATTGTGTTCGATAATCAGGATCGTATTTCCTTTGTCTACTAATTTGTTAATCACGCCCATCAATACCCTGATATCTTCAAAATGAAGCCCCGTCGTGGGTTCGTCTAATATATAAAAGGTGTTTCCTGTATCTTTTTTTGATAATTCTCCTGCAAGCTTAATACGTTGTGCTTCTCCGCCAGAAAGCGTGGTACTTTGCTGACCAAGTGTAATATATCCCAAACCTACATCTTGTATGGTTTTTACTTTTCTATGTATCTTCGGGATCATTTCAAAAAACGGAACCGCTTCATCTACCGTCATATTCAATACATCAGAAATAGATTTTCCTTTAAAACGGATTTCCAGGGTTTCTCTGTTAAAACGTTTTCCTTGACAGGTTTCGCATTCTACATAAACGTCTGGCAAAAAGTTCATTTCTATGGTTCGCACACCAGAACCTTGACAGGTTTCGCAGCGTCCGCCTTTTACGTTAAAGCTGAAACGTCCCGCTTTATAGCCGCGTATCATACTCTCTGAAGTCATGGTGAATAATTTCCTAATCTCCGTAAATACTTCAGTATAAGTGGCAGGATTAGAACGTGGCGTTCTCCCTATCGGGCTTTGGTCAATATTTATTACTTTATCGATAAGTTCTAAACCTTCAATCTTTTTGTACGGTTGTGGTTTCTTGACCCCATTAAAATAATAGGCATTCAAAATAGGGTAGAGGGTTTCATTAATCAAGGTCGATTTACCGCTTCCGGAAACTCCCGTCACACAAATCATTTTCCCTAATGGCAGTTCAATGGAAACATTTTTTAAGTTGTTTCCTGTGGCTCCAGTTAGTTTCATGAATTTTCCATTGCCTTCACGTCGTTTTTTCGGAACTTCGATTTTCATCTCGCCGTTTAAATATTGTGCGGTAATGGTATTTGATTTCAAGGTTTCCGCCGGAGTTCCAATGCTAATGATTTCGCCTCCAAATTTCCCTGCTTTTGGTCCAATGTCAATCACATAATCGGCCCGTTCAATCATGTCTTTGTCATGCTCGACTACAATAACCGAGTTCCCAATATCACGCAATTGTTCCAATGAATGGATCAATTTATCATTGTCTCTTTGGTGTAAACCAATACTTGGCTCATCTAAAATATAGAGTACGCCAACCAATTGAGAACCTATTTGAGTTGCTAGTCGGATGCGTTGTGCCTCTCCACCAGAAAGTGATTTTGAACTTCGGCTTAAAGCCAAATATTCCAAACCTACGTTCATTAAAAAGTTCAGTCGATCCTTAATTTCTTTGATTACCTCAGTGGCGATACGTTGCTGTTTATCAGATAAACGGCTGTCTAAATCATGAAACCATGCGGTCAGATCAGAAATATCCATCGCACATAATTCCGTAATATTCTGTTCGTCGATTTTAAAGAATTGAGCTTCTTTTTTTAAACGAGAACCTTCACAAACTGGACATGGAATTTCATCCATGAATTCCTTAGCCCATCGTTTGATAGTCGTAGAACCGCTTTCGTCGTGTTGGTTTTTTATAAAATGGGAGATTCCCTCAAAGTCTATTTTGTAATCCCGGGCAACGCCTAAATCTTTAGAGTTGATCGTGAATTTTTCTTTTCCGCCATTCAGAATCATTTCCATCGCTTCCTCCGGAATTTTTTCGATAGCGTCGGTAATTTTGAAACCGTATTTTTCTCCAATGATTTCCAATTGCTTAAATATCCAAGAGGATTTGTATTCGCCCAAAGGAGCAAAACCACCTGCTTTGATTGACAATTTAGGATTCGGAATAATCTTTTTCGTGTTGATTTCGTTTACCGTTCCCAGTCCTTTGCAATGATCACAGGCTCCTTTTGGAGAGTTGAAAGAAAACAAATTGGGTTCTGGATTTTGATACGATATACCAGTAGTCGGGCACATCAGGTTTCTACTAAAGTAGCGTACTTCTTGAGAATCCTGATCTAAAACCATCAACACATTTTCTCCATGATGCATGGCGGTATTGATGCTTTCGCTTAATCGTTTTTCGTTATCAGGTGTTTTTTCTATGACCATTCGATCCACAACAATCTCGATATCGTGGGTTTTATATCGGTCTAATTTCATTCCCGGAGTTATGTCGAGTACATCACCGTTCACACGCACTTTTAAAAAGCCTTGTTTAGCGATTTGCTGGAACAATTCGCCATAATGTCCTTTTCTGGCTCGAATAACTGGAGCAAGGATATTGATTCGTTTTCCAGTGAAATCTTCGATAATCAGGTCTTTGATTTGTTCATCAGAGTAGCTGACCATTTTCTCTCCCGTATTGTAACTATAGGCATCTGCCGCACGTGCATAAAGCAGACGCAGGAAATCATATATTTCAGTGATAGTTCCCACAGTAGACCGCGGACTTTTGCTGGTGGTCTTTTGTTCAATGGCGATAACAGGCGAAAGTCCGTCTATTTTATCGACATCAGGACGCTCTAAGCCTCCAAGGAACTGTCTGGCGTAAGCAGAGAAAGTCTCTACGTAGCGCCGTTGGCCTTCGGCATAAATAGTATCAAATGCGAGGGATGATTTTCCGGATCCTGAAAGACCGGTAATTACTACCAGTTTTTCACGAGGAATGGAAACATCTATATTTTTTAGATTGTGAACGCGAGCGCCTTGAACCTCAATAGTATTGTCTTTGTCTAACATAATTTTTGCAAAAAAGCAAAGTTACCATTTTGATTTATTCTTTCGATACAACACTTTAGAAGTTTATGTTAAAATCAATACCTTAAAATGGAGTTTAGAGCATTGTTTCGACTGTTTTTAATAAAGAGTTCTCCCGCTTTCCGTTTCAATCTTATAAGGCAAAACACTTGCCTTATAAGGATTTTTACTTCAATCGGGGCTATTTAGTCCGCTTTGTTCTTGTAATAATGAATGGGTACTGCGCATAAAAAAACGCTAATTATGTAATTAGCGTTTTCGTTTTCTAGTGGCCATGTAATTTTCTACGGCTTCTCTTGTGGTAAGCCAATTGCGTCCTTCTTTATAAGCATCAATTTTACCTTGCCTAGCCAGTAGACTGATGTATTCTTGACCATAGGGCATATCAGGTTCCTGAACCAAATTAGAAATGGCAATGTATTCTGAATCATTTCCTGGAAGCGCATTTAAGTATATGTTAAGCGTGCGCTCAACAGCTTGACACATCAATAAGGTTAGTTTTTGATAATTACCTCCATTGGCTTGATTAAGCGCTTCATAGTATTTCTTGCGGTCGTTTTTTAAGATGATGGCGGGCGGAAAACCACAACGCATCAATAACAAATTCATAGCCAAGCGAACCGTTCTACCATTTCCATCAAAAAAAGGATGAATCCAAACGAGTTTATGATGAAAGACAGCCGCTAGTTCAATGTCATTAAGTCCTAACGGATTTGTATTGATAAAATCAATCAATTCATCGAGTAAATCCGAAACTTTATTGGCATTTGGAGGAACAAAATTTGCACCTGATATACGCACGCCGCCATTGCGCAAACGACCTGCAAAATCATCTTCAATGGAACGTAAAACTAATCCATGCAAAGACAAAATGTCAATACTGCGCAACACATAATCAGTATTTACAATGGAGAATAAATAATCAATTGCTTTATCGTGATTATGGGTTTCAAAATGTTCTCGTAATGATTTTCCCTTGATGGTTATTCCTTCTTGAAGCACCATTTGGGTTTCTCTTAAACTCATTGTGTTTCCTTCAATACTATTAGAATTATAGGTCCATTCTATAGATAGACTTTCCTTGATTTTATTCAATGCGATGGCGGGCAATGGTCTGCTGGTTTGCAGGACTTGCTTTTTTTCATACAATCGATCAAAGGTTGATTGAAATTCTTCTCTATAGTTTGTATCTATCTTCCACATAACCACAAAGATACTACATTTATCGGATAATATTAAAAAACACCCTATCCGATATTAAGATTTATGTATTATTCTATCGTCATCGATTTCAATTTGGTACGATAGGCTTCAAGTGCCACTGATTTGGATATAAATCCGAAGTATTTATCATCTTTCACCACTGGTAAAAAGGCGACTTTTGATCGCTCAAATTTATTCATCACCGTCTCCATGGTATTGAACGGATAGATTATTTCAGTAGGAACGGCCATGATGTTTTTGACCAAGGTGTATTTTACTCGGTACGTATTAAAAATAATTTCACGGATATTATTGAAATGAACCACACCTAATAAACGCTTGTCTTTATCTACTACGGCAAAAATAACCTGATTGGAGTGCGAAATTAAATCAACTAATTTCTCTAGATTTTCATCGGGTGTAACCGTTAAATAATCGGTTTGTATAATAGAAGTGGTATCTAATGTAGCAAGTACATTCGTGTCTTTATTACTCGTGAAAGCGTGTCCTTTTTTAGCCAATTCTTTTACATCCATAGAATGTCGTTCAAATCGTTTTGAAATAGCAAAACTGATTGAAGCAACAATCATCAACGGAAGCATCAAACTGTATCCACCGGTTATTTCAGCAATCAAGAAAATGGCTGTTAATGGGGCATGAAATAATCCACTCAAAATACCGGCCATTCCTACCATAGTAAAATTACTGACAGGTAACTGGGTCAAGCCAGTTAGGTTTATCGCTTTTGAAAAGACAAATCCAAGATAGGAACCTACAAATAAGGAAGGGGCAAAATTACCTCCGTTTCCTCCAGATCCTAATGTAATTCCAGTAGCAAAAACTTTTACCATCATCGTCATACCTACAAATATCAGTAAGACCCAGCTGTTAGTTCTAAAACTGCTAAAAAGAGTGTTTTCTAACATTATACCGGGATTATCCTCTGATAAAACTTTGATACTCTCATAGCCTTCACCAAATAGCGTTGGAAAAATAAAAATTAAAATGGACAGAATAGAAGCTCCTACCATTGCTTTTTTATACGGATTGAGTTTTAGTTTAGCAAAATAATGTTCTGTTCTTTGAAAATATCGGGTATAATACACAGACATTAAACCAGTTAAAACACCTAGAATGATATAAAAAGGGATTTTATGGTAATCGAAGATCTGTTGTTGCTTAAAGTTTAATAAAATAGATTCGTCCAATACAATTTCAGACACTAAAGCGCCCGTTGCAGCTGCAATCATAATGGGAGTAAATGCGGCTATACTCACATCGACTAATAAAAATTCGATCGCAAATAAGACCCCGGCAATAGGCGCGTTAAAGGCAGCGGCGATTCCTGCGGCCACTCCACAACCAATAAGTAAAGTTCTGTCTTTATAACTCAGTTTGTAGCGCTGTGCATAATTTGACCCAAAAGCGGCACCAGAGACCACAATGGGGCTCTCTAAACCTGCAGATCCACCAAGTCCAACAGTAAGGGAACTTGTGATGATTTGGGCATACATTTGTTTTTGTGGAACGATACTAGCTTTCTTTGCCACGGAGTATAAAATTTGGGAAGTCCCTTTTTCTATAGAGCCACCAAGGACTCTTTTAACGACAAATACAGTCAGCACTAAACCTGCAATAGGTAAGATACTATTTATGAAACTCAGTTTTAAAATTCCATTTATATAAGTAGCAAAGGAGAAAACTTGGTGTGCAAATGATTTCAGAACGATTACTGCAAATGCTGAAGAAATACCTACTAAAACACTGGATAAAAAAATAAATTGCTTTTCTGTTAGCATAGATTGCGCCCAGGCAATAATATTTTCTAGTTTAGTAAGATATTTTTTGAGCATTTATTTTTTTTTAAAAGTGCTAATTTACTATTATTTTAATGATCCCATAAGTTTTTTAGCGCTTCTTTTCTGCTCAATGGTTTTAGGTTGGTATCAGCAACAAATCTTTTTACTGCCTCTGGATTTGTTTTCGCATATTCTCTTAGAGCCCAACCAATTGCTTTTTGGATAAAAAACTCGTTGGAGAATTTATGCTGGTCACAAACTGTCTTTAATAAGTCAAAATCCGTTTTGTCTTTATACCCCAATTGAAATAAAATAGCACTTCGATTTAACCACATATTCTCTGAATTGGAAAACTTACTGATACTTTCGGTAATGGATTCAGGAAATTCCAATAGGTATTCGCCAAGAATATTTTTTGAAATAGTATCTACGCTGTCCCACCAGGAATTATGTGTTAGCAGTTTTTCTATGATATCAATATATTTCTGCTTATACTTTCCTTTTAGTTCTTTGATCAAAATTTCAATGGCGCAATAATGAAATTCCCGCTGGTCTTTTGCATATAAGGCTATCGCAATTTCTCTTGCATTTTTGGCCACTTCCTCTTTGTTCGCTTTCCAGACTTCTTTAAAAAGTTGTCTTCGTTCGGTTGTTTTTATTCCAAAAAAAGCAAAATGATTCTTCATATATTTGGCCATAGCCAAAGCATTTTCGCTCTGGCTATTTTCTTGAAAGGCAGTTTCTAAATCAGCAATAAATCCCATACTTCTAAAATCCAACTGCGGTATCATCTCCTCTAAAATCGGCTCCGCCTTCTAGTTTATTGTTTGGTAAAACCAAGATAGCGTCTACTTTACCAATAACGGGAGTTGTTTTTTCGTTAATGAGATAGCCTTTTGCTTTTAACGCATCAAAGGTTTGCGTACTAAAAGTATTCGGTTCAAATGTAATCAGATCTGGCAACCATTGATGGTGAAAGCGGGGCGCATTAACCGCTTCTTGCATACTCAAGTTGTATTCGTACACATTTAAGATCGTTTGCAATACAGAAGTGATAATAGTGGACCCTCCAGGGGAGCCCACGGTCATCAATAGTTTTCCGTTTTTTTCGACAATAGTAGGCGTCATGGAACTCAGCATCCTTTTTTGCGGAGCAATACTGTTCGCTTCATTTCCTACGAGTCCAAACATGTTAGGTACTCCCGCTTTGGCACTGAAATCATCCATTTCATTATTCAAAAAGAAACCCAATTCATCACAGTAAAATTTTGAACCATAACCGGCGTTTAGCGTGGTTGTAGCGGCAATCGCATTTCCAAATTGATCTACAATCGAGTAGTGCGTTGTTTCCATACTCTCGTTATAAGTGGCGTTCCCTTGCTTTATGTCTGATGACAAGGTGGCTTTGTCAAAACTGAAATTGGCCATTCTTTGCTTCAGATAATTGTCGTCCATCAAAGCATTTAAAGGGATTTTTACAAAGTCAGGATCTCCTAAAAAGTAACTTCGGTCCGCATAAGCTCTTCGTTCTGCTTCAACAATTACTTGTATCGCTTGTGCGGAGTTATGTCCCATTGTAGCCAAATCAAAAGGGGCGATCATTTTAAATATTTGTGCGAGACATATTCCGCCGCTACTTGGTGGTGCCATGGAAATGATGTTTAAATCTTTGTATTTAAAGCTAAGTGGTGTTCTCCATTTGGCTTCGTATTGAGCCAAATCTTCCATGGTGATTATAGCTCCTTTTGCCTGAAGATAATCCACTAAAGTTTTTGCGGTTTCACCTTTGTAAAACTCGTCGCGTCCATTTTTTGAAATTCTTCTTAGTGTTGCTGCCAGCGCGGGATATTTAATGGTGTCTTTTTCTTTATATACTTTTGAAAGCACTGAATTGGAACCATTTATTTTTGTAAGTTCTTGACGATAGTCATTCAGGCGTTCTTCCTGTTTCTGTGTAACAACAACACCACGTTCCGCCAACTCAATAACGGGTTTTAAAATCTCTTCGATAGGTAAGGAACCTAATTTCGCATGTACAGCAAAAACACCAGCGATTGTTCCCGGTATTCCAATTGCCAGAGCAGATTGAGTGCTTTTTCCAGGAATTACATTTCCATTGGGATCCAAAAACATATCTTTTGTGGCCGCTAATGGGGCTTTTTCTCTATAATCTAAAGTTCCTTTTTCACCATTTGCCTTTCTGTAGACCATAAATCCGCCACCGCCAAGATTCCCGGCGTAAGGGTAGGCTACTGCCAATGCCAATTCGGTTGCGACCATAGCATCAAAAGCGTTTCCGCCTTTTTTCATGATTTCGACACCAATTTTAGAAGCTTCTTCCCGTGCCGAAACGACCATTGCCTCATTCGCCAAAAGTCCTGTAGGTTGTACAACACTGTTTTGCGTTTTACAACCAAAAGTAATAATGCATAATAGAATAATAATTTTTTTCATTTCTGCTGTATTTGTATTATTTGTTTGGAATAGAATGAATTAGAAACCTAATGCTTTGTTGTCTTCTCTTTTATCGGCGCCACCTTCCAGTTTTCCATTTTCTAAGACTAAAATAGCATCGACTTGACCTACAATTTCTTTATTGGTTTCGTTGACTTTGTATCCTTTTGCTTTTATTTTTTCCAGTAATTCTCTATCGAAAGAGTTTGGTTCAAAGGTGATTTCGTCAGGAAGCCATTGATGGTGAAAACGAGGTGCGTTGACTGCTTCTTGCATGCTCATATCAAATTCGTACACATTTAAAATGGTTTGCAAAACAGAAGTGATAATCGTAGAACCTCCGGGAGTTCCCACAACCATGAACAATTTTCCGTTCTTCTCTACAATGGTTGGTGTCATAGAGCTAAGCATTCTTTTGCCTGGAGCGATACTGTTGGCTTCGGTTCCTGTAAGTCCGTATAGATTAGGAACTCCGGCTTTAGCGCTAAAATCATCCATTTGGTTGTTTAAAAAGAAACCTAATTCATCACAGTATATTTTAGAACCGTAATTATCATTTAAGGTGGTCGTTGCAGAAACTGCATTTCCTTCGGCATCTACAATAGAGTAATGCGTGGTTTGCTTGCTTTCGTACCCTAGAATTTTTCCTTTGCTAATATCAGATGATTTTGAAGCTTGGTCGAATGAGAAATCACTCATTCTGTTTTGGATGTAAGTGGAATCCAATAGTTCTTTTATAGGAAGCTTTACAAAATCTGGGTCGCCTAGGAAAGCATTTCTGTCCGCGTAGGCTCTTCGTTCCGCTTCGGTGATGACTTGGATTGCTTTCACACTGTTGTGCCCCATTTCGGCAAGATTAAAAGGTTCGATCATTTTCATGATTTGGTCTAAACAAATACCACCACTACTGGGCGGAGACATAGAGGTTATCTTTAAATCTTTATAGGTAAAAGTGATAGGTGCTCTCCATTTAGCTTTATATTGATTTAAATCTTCCGCTGTCATATTGCCGTCTTTCGCTTTTAGGAAAGCCACTAACTTTTTCGCCGTTTCCCCTTTGTAAAACTCATCACGTCCGTTTTTTGCAATTCGTTTTAAAGTGGCTGCCAAGGCTGGATACTTAATGGTATCGCCCGCTTTATAAACTTGAGAAAATAAGCTGTTTGGGCCATTCGTTTTTATAAACGTTTCCCTGTAAGTAGCTAAACTTTGTTCTTGAAATTCCGTAACGACAACGCCCTTTTTAGCTAACGCAATTACAGGTTCCATGATTTCGGCTATGGGTAAAGAACCGTATTTTTTATGCACCGCAAATAATCCGGCGAGTGTGCCTGGAATTCCAGAGGCTATTGCCGAAGCGGTACTTTTACCTTCAATTACATTTCCTGCTCCATCAAGATACATGTCTTTGGTTGCGGCAAGCGGTGCTTTTTCTCTGTAATCGAGGGCTCCAGTTTCGCCATTGGCTTTTCTGAAAACCATAAAGCCACCACCACCAAGATTCCCCGCCTGCGGATAAGATACCGCCAATGCGAGTTCAGTTGCGACCATAGCATCAAAAGCGTTTCCTCCTTTTTTCATAATAGCAACACCGATTGCGGAAGCCTCTTCCCGTGCCGAAACGACCATGGCTTTATCGGTAACTAAACCTGTTGGAACCATGATTTTTTCATTTGATTTACAACTAAGAAATGCTAGGGAAAGGAGTAGTATTATTTTTTTCATTATGGTATGGTAGTTTGGTTTTTCTTTTTTAACATATAAGTCATATAAGTAAAGTGTTTACGCTCAGCATTCTTTTTTAGTAAAAAACTTAAAGAACTTATATGTTTCAATAGCTTTGTATATTTTAAATTTTATTCTTCTATTAATTTTTGTCTCGCATGTGCCCTCAATTGCTCAAAAAAACCTGTAAACTCCTGCTCAAATTCAGTATAGAACTGCGTTAGTTCCTCTGAAGCAAAGCGCATTTTTGATTCATTCTTGGTTCGGCTATCCATTTGGGTTAGTATTTTGTCAATTCCTGCAATGGTTTGATAACTGAGTAACCAGTTTTGTTTAATCATATAAGGCATAATTGAAATGGTTCTTTCGCTTAAAATGGGGATGTTGTCATTCAAAGACCGATAGAAAGCAGTAACATATGTTTCCAAATCTTCGTCTGAGTATTTAACCCAATTTTTTGCCAGAAAATGATCGTAAAAAACATCAACTATAACACCAGAATAGTGATGGTATCTGGAATGCAATTTTTTAGTGCTTTGTCTAAAAACAGGATGGGCATCCGTAAAGGTGTCAATTGCACGATGAAGAATAATTCCTTTCTGTACTTCCAAAGGATAATTTTCAAAATGCTTCCCCCGTATCCCATCAGCCATAAAATTACCAATTTTGATTAAATCGTTGTCGCCCGAAAGATAGATGTGTGCTAAGAAGTTCATTCGCCTAAATTATGAATTCTAAATGACTTATTTAAATTGTCAATTATTATATTTGTGGGAAATTTAAAAGAAAGTACTCAAAATTTAAAAATATAAGAATGACTTTAATAAAATCAATATCAGGAATACGTGGGACAATAGGAGGGAAAGTAGGGGATAACTTAACGCCACTTGATGCAGTGAAATTTGCCTCCGCTTATGGAACCTGGTTAAAAAACTATTCTGGTAAAGACAAACTTACGGTTGTTGTAGGTCGTGATGCCCGGATTTCAGGGCCTATGATTCATAATTTAGTTGTGAATACCTTGATTGGTTTAGGTATTGACGTGATTGATTTGGGGTTGTCAACGACTCCAACGGTTGAAGTTGCTGTTCCATTGGAGAAAGCAGATGGAGGAATTATCCTTACTGCTTCACACAATCCGAAGCAATGGAATGCCTTAAAGTTATTGAATGAAAAAGGAGAATTCCTTAATGGGATTGAAGGAGAAAAAATCCTTGCGATCGCTGAAGCCGAAGCTTTTGATTTCTCGGATGTGGACAGCTTAGGCCAAATTACAGAGAATGACGCTTACATGGATATTCATATTGACGAGGTATTGAATTTGCCTTTAGTTGATGTTGAAGCTGTCAAAGCGGCTAAATTCAAAGTTGTAGTAGACGGTGTGAATTCATCTGGAGGAATCATTATCCCAAAATTATTGGAATTAATGGGAGTTGAAGTAGTGAAGTTATACTGTGAACCTAACGGACATTTTCCACACAACCCGGAGCCTTTAAAAGAACACCTAACTGATATCTCAGAACTAGTAGTTAAGGAAAAAGCAGATTTAGGAGTTGTCGTGGATCCAGACGTAGACCGTTTGGCTTTCATTTGTGAAGATGGCGAAATGTTTGGTGAAGAATATACATTGGTAGCTTGTGCCGACTATGTGTTGAGTAAAACCCCAGGGAATACGGTTTCTAATATGTCTTCTTCTCGTGCCTTGCGCGATGTGACGAACAGACATAATGGAAACTACGAAGCCAGTGCTGTAGGTGAGGTAAATGTAGTAGATTTAATGAAAAAGAATAAAGCCATCATAGGTGGAGAAGGAAACGGCGGAATCATTTATCCGGAGTCGCATTATGGTCGTGATAGTTTGGTAGGTGTTGCCTTATTCTTGACGCATTTGGCCAACAAGAAAATGACCGTTTCGGCTTTACGTGCTTCGTATCCCGAGTATTACATGAGCAAAAACAAAATCGAATTGACTCCACAAATTGATGTGGATGCGATTCTGGTTGCCATGACTGAGAAATATAAGAACGAAGATATCACCACCATTGACGGAGTAAAAATTGACTTTGCTAATGAATGGGTACACTTGAGAAAATCAAATACAGAGCCTATTATTAGAATCTATACTGAAGCACCTTCACAAGCGCAGGCTGATACGCTAGCTTTGCGAATTATTGATGAAATAAAAGCAGTAGCTGGAATCTAAAACAGCGTTTTCTAAAATATAAAACCCCCTTTCAAACTTGATTTTGAAAGGGGGTTTTGCTTTTAGGTTCTTGTACTTAAAAATCCAAATTAAAAATTAGGCTTCGTACTTTTTTTAATTTCGTATTGTCAAAAGTTAATCCCATGTATTGGAAGAAGAAACGGCCATTTTTCCACCGCCAGTAAAGAAAAGTGTTAGTGCACCAAATAGGTATAAGCCCAATAATTCTAATTGCCATCCACCATTTTCGTTTAAAGTAAACAGGTCTGCTGTGTGTACTAAGAAAAAAGCAAATAAAGTACCAAAAACATATACACCAGCCGCTATTCGGGTTCTGTATCCAGCAAGGATTAGTAGCGGAGCAACAATTTCAGTGATATAAACGCCATAGGCAAGAATAGAAGGAAGTCCCTTTGCAGATAGCATGCCTTCAATAAAAGAGACATCTCCTAATTTAGCAATTCCGTGAAGCAACATCAAGGCGCCAACTGCAATACGAAGGATTAACAATCCTAAATCAGTGTTTTTATTCATATTTTTTGTTTTAAGTTAACATTCAGTATAATTACGCTATACCAAACACTACAATTTTGTATCTCAAATATATTCTATTTTTTAATGCAGATATAATCATTTACTTATTAAATTACAATGCTGCTCTTTCGTACTAGAACTAAAGCCCTTTCAAAGTTGATTTAAAAAGTGGTTTATTGTTATTTGGAAAACGGAATGAGTACTTGAAATTTTAATATTTTTAGCATGGTTCTTAGCCAGTAGTTCGTCCTACTCTAATTCAATTTTATTAAAAATAATCCATCGTTTTAAATTGCCTACAAACCTTTTTAAGTGGTCTTCATTCAAGAAAACATTGGTCCAATAATCATATCTGTCACATTGCATACTGATATAATAGGTCATAATTGCTAAACAGGCGAGCGGTAGAATTCGTTTTTCCTCTTTAGTAATTACAGTTATCGTTTCGTAACCTTCAAGAAAACTTGCTGCTTTCACTTTGTAATCATTCTCGTTTAGATTTGTAGAGAATAGCTGAAATAGAAAATAGGAAATATCTAAACACAACCAGCCATTACCACAGAAATCAAAATCAAAAAGGGTTACTTTATTGTCTTCATTAAAGTGCATATTATCAAACCATACGTCGAGATGAACGGCTCCAAAACGTATTTGTTCGTTAGCTACAGTACTAAATTCCTTTCGTAGAAAACGAGCCAGCTTTTCTAAAAATAGCGTCTCTTCAGTTTCTTTCTTAAAGAATTCCCGTGTTCGTTTAACGGAATCAATAAGCAAAACTTCATTGTTGTATGTGATTCTGTTTAATGCAAAACTTTCTGTCTCTTTATGAACTTTGGCCAAAGCTTGCCCAATACAAAAACTGGTTTCAGCTGTGAATTTTGCGGATTTTGTGCCTTCTGCAAACGAAAATAATACAGCATACCGTAATCCTTCGGGAGCGTTTAATTCTTGAATGTATTCGTTTAAATTATCAGCAATGGCGAAGGAAACAGGAGTTTTGTTTTTGTTCAAATGGATAAGCAGTCGTACTTCTTCGGCAACTTCTTTTTTTGTTCTCCAATCAAAAGTATAGATGCGAAGAACATATTTGGTATTATTATCAGTAACGATGTAAACGTGGTTCATTCCGGCTCTGAAAAGTTTGCATTCCGTATTCTCACTTAAATTATATTTCTCTTGTAATAATTCCCCAAGTTTAGTTGCAGAAAGGGTTGAATTTGTAACTGGAAATTCTTTTGTCATCTATTCTTTTATTTTTGGAATGGCTTACTATTTTTATTTTGCTTTGCGAAAAATGGGTAATCGAATATCGGTCAATATTTTTAAAGTAAATGACGATACATCATTACTTATTGCCAGCGCTGGGCGTTTGTTTTTTTATTAATTCCATTATTTCAGTATGCACTTTAAATGTCTTTTTGAAATCATCTAAATTATTGCCTGTATTTTCCAAAATGATTAAGTTCCTGTTTGTTTGAGGATAAAAATAACAAGCAGAAACAAAACCTGGAGCATAACCGAAAGCACCAATTTGTAAATTTTGTTCGCCATCTTTAAATAGTAATCCATATCCATAGTCGATTGTCCCAAAAACAGGATGGATACGCGTAGCATATTTTGTTTTCATTAGTTCCAATGTCTCTTTTTTGACAAGTTTTCCAGAGTAGAGTAGGTGGTTCCATTTATTTAAATCGGCAACGTTAGAGATGAATGCGCCTGCTGCGGCATAATTAGATAAACTGTTTGGCGTGAATTCTAAAACCCCATTTTCATTTTCCTCATATCCTTTTACCAGATGTTTATACCTTTTGTTTTTAGGGTGGAAGGTGTTTTTTAATTCATATTCGTTAAAGAGCTCTGTTGCTAGCTTTTCGAATGTTTTACCCATTACTTTTTCAAGAATCTGCGCAAGTAATTCATAGCCTAATTGCGAATAATGAAATTGAGAACCTTGCTTAAATTCTAAAGGCGCATCTAAAGCTACAATTCCGTGAGTGTGAGTAAGCAGTTGATGAATAGTGACTTCTTTTGACCAAGGTTGTTTACTATCGATCAGATAGTCATTTATTTTATTTTCAAGTCTAATTTTGCCTTTTTCATATTCTCTTAGTACTAATACGGCTGTTATTTGTTTGCTTATCGAACCAATAACAAATTGATCGTTAATCGTAAGTGGCGTTTTATTTTTTAAATCAGAATAACCAATGGCTTTAGAGTATAGTGTTGTCGAATCTTCCGTTAAAAAAACAACTCCATTAAAGCTATTATTAGCAATAATGGAATTGATATTTGTAGTTAAGTCTGCGTAATTTTTGTTTTTTTGCTGTCCAAATGTTTGACAAGAGGTTAAAAAAGCAAATGCTAAAATTAGAATACTAAATTTCATTAATTGTATCTGGTTTTGAATGAAGACTCACAGTTTTGGGCAGGAAAGCCGCGTTTTTAAAAGCGCAACTTTCTACTATTTAAATTGAGATCTTAAAAATATTCTTTTTTATACAATTAAGCAATCTTTTTTACTAGCTGTTGTTTGACCTATTTTTAAATATCCATCTTAACCACGGTTCTTCCTTTTAATTTTCCTTTAAGCATTAAATCAATTTTTTTATCTAATTCATTTAGAGTTATTTCAGTACAAGTTTCAGTTAATGTAGCTGTTTTCCAATCGTTGGATAATTTGTCCCATACTTTCTCTCTATAATTCATTGGATAATTTTGAGAGTCTATGCCTATTAAGGATATTCCTCTTAAAATGAACGGAAACACGGTTAAATCAAGTTTTGGAGAGGCTACATTACCACAGCAAGTTACCACGCCCATAGGACTAATGGATTTTATAATATTTTCAAGAATAACTCCACCCACGGTATCAATAGCTCCGGCAAAAGCTGGTTTTAACAATGGTCTTTTCTCTGGTTCTTCAAAATCTTGTCGCATAATAACTTCATCTGCTCCAATTTTTATTAAAAAGTCACGCTCCGTTTCTTTACCTGTGATTGCCGCTGTTTTATAACCTATTTTTTTTAAAATAGCGATACTCAAAGATCCCACGCCACCAGTAGCACCAGAAACAACGATTGGTCCATCTTCAGGTTTTACAGTTTCAGTCAGTCGTAATACAGAAATTCCTGCTGTTAATCCCGCTGTTCCAATAATCATGGCCTCTTTCATGCTTAGGTTTTCAGGTAACTTAACCGCCCAGTCTTCTGGGACTTGGATGTATTGCCCAAAACCTCCATCGGTATTCATTCCTAAATCATAGCTTGTCACAATAACTTTGTCTTGCACTTTAAATTTATTTGATTCAGACGAAACGATTGTTCCAACAGCATCAATACCGGGTGTATGTGGATAATTTCTAGTGACCCCTTTATTTCCACTTGCAGATAACGCATCTTTGTAGTTCAATGAGCTGTAATGTACTTTGATAAGTACTTGGCCTTGAGCTAAAGCATTAAATGGCATTTCCTTAATTGTAGAAATATAATTGCCGTCTTTTTCTTCTACTCGAAAAGCCTTAAATGTTGATTGATTATTCATTGTATATGTTTTATATGATATGATTACTTTTGTGACAAATTTCGATTAAAATATATTGATATACAACAACTTACAAATAATTCACATACGAACATTTTGTGCTGTTTTGTATATTCAGTGCGGATTTAAATAAAAAAAGATGAAAAAAAGTTACTGTCCGATTGATACTTTTATAAATGCCATTAAAGGAAAACGAAAAGGTACCATTATTTTACATCCTTTTCAAGGCAATAAGAGATATAGTGAATTAGTAAAGCTAATACCTGATATCAGCGAGCGTATGATTACTAAACAACTTAAAGAGTTAGAGAAAGATAGTTTGATCAACCGGGAAGTATTCCCTGAAGTTCCACCTAGGGTAGAGTACAGCTTAACCGAATTAGGAAAATTAATACACCCTTTTTTAAAAGGAATGTACAAGGGAGGATTGCTTTTTGAAAATGTTATTGATAGTTTCGAAAGCTGATTATTCAGGTTTTTTTTATTTTATTCGAAGATACAACCAATACAATATTTACGGCTGCGGACGGTATGCTCGCAGCAGCGACGGAGCTTTTCATTGTTGCGCCGGGTAGTGTTATTTTAACTCTATTTTGTCTATCAAGAGTTTAAATTTTTCCGCTTTTTTATTCCCAATCAAAAAAGCAATTTCTTCAATATGTTCTTTGTTGAAATTAGGTTGCTCAAGTCTTCTTCCTCTGAACGAAGGGTACATATCTTGTATAGGAATTTCTATTTCTTGCCATTCTCCTGAGGTAGAAAAGGGTGCTATGTAGGAGTAGTAATCTCCATAAGCAGCTTTCATTCTGAATTGATATTTTTTACCATCACCTCTAAGTTTAATAACTATGGTAGTGAACTCCTTTACTATTATTTTTGGGAATCGATAACGCACAGAAGAGAATCCTCCATTATTGTCCAGTGATATATTTCCTTCGAAAACACCAAAACCTTCAGCATTTAATTTAAAAGTCCCAGCTGATTCGCCGCCCATTACCACATCATCAACAATCATCCAGTTTTGAATATCTGAATTTTTGTTAAAATCAAAAATTACTTTTGGAGTCAGTAGAGAAAATAATAGTATCATATAAATTGAGTGTTTCATAGTAACTCGGCTTTTAATTACAGCTTAAGGTTTCTATATAGTAAGTTTTAAAGTCTTTTCCGCATTAATATTCATTCCAACTTGTTTGCTATTTTTTAAAAAGTCAAGTACTGGTTTTAGGCTTTCCATTGGGCTTTCTTCCATTGGAGTATGACCATTATTATCCAGAATAACTAGAGTATTAATTGGTAAATCTTTATGAAATTTATTGGCGTTTTCTGCTGGGATTAATAAATCTTTTGCTCCCCATAGTATAAGTGTAGGTTGTTGAATGTGTTTTATATTTTTATAAGCACTCGTATCCTTTGCCATCTTGAATCTATCTACAAAGGCTTGACGATTGCCTTCTCTAAGTGTGAGTTCAAAGTAACGATCAACTAATGATTCAGTTACTTTCGACTTATCGAAATATACATTTTCAACACTAGCTTTCACAATAAAACGAGGAGTTATATAAGTAAGGACCTTATTTAGCAACGGAGTTCTACCTATTTTAAAAGCAATTGGTACACTCTTCGAACTTAGAGGATATCCTGCGGCATCTATTAAGATCAATTTTTTCACCATTTCTGGTTCCTCTAGCGTAAAGTTCCATGCTATTTCTCCACCTAAGGAATTCCCAGCTAGCACACATTGCTTGATTTTTAAAGCTGTCAAAAAGTTTTTTAAGAATTGTGTGTAATGCGCCATCGAATAATTGCGATCTGGAAACGGACCCGTTAAGCCATAGGCAGGAAGATCCATTCTGATTACTCGATTTGATTTTTTCAAGCTATCAGTCCAGGTGTCAAAAGTATGTAAACTGGATGCTGTGCCATGAATAAGTACGATGGGAATAGTGTCGGTTTGATCTCCTTCATCACGAAAATGAACATCCATTCTGTCCACAGCAATAAAGGAAGAAGCTGTATTGGTGTACTTTGCTTTTAATTCATTCAATGGAATATCTCGATGTCCAAAAAAAACTATAATACCTATGATGATTAGTGCGGCAAAGCTTAAAATTATTTTAAAACTTTTAGTTAAATACTTCATTGACGGATATTATTTATTTTAAGTATCGAAAGTTGTTTTGGTAGGAATTTGATCCATAGCTCGCTCCGCAATGGCAGTTATTGATAAGGATGGATTCACTCCTGGATTTGCTGATATCATGGAACCATCGATAATATAAAGATTGTCGTATCCAAAAACTTTGTTATTTTTATCAATCACCCCTTCTGAAGGATTTTCTCCCATCACAGCACCACCCAAAATATGAGCTGTTGAAGGTATTCCTGCAATTGTTTCTAGGGTAAATGAGGTACTCACACCATTAACAGCTTCGCTGTATTCTTTAATCAGTTTAACTGACTCTGGAATAAAAGGGGTAGGTTTTTTACCTGTACTTATTGTTGAGTTCATAAACCCAAGAATATTGATCTTAAATCTAAGCGTACTATCTAGGGTTTGCATAAAAAGCAGTACAACTGTTTTTTTTGCCCAACTATTCACAAAATAAATTTTGAAATATTTGACAGGAGATTTTACTAATGATACTAGAACTTTTGCTAAACGAATGAAAACATTAGTTCCCGTAACATACGGGAAATGAATTAGTTTCCAGGCATTAGAACCTTCAGAATATCTACATATTTCTAGGTGACTATTCTCATCAGTATCTAAAATACTTCCGATAGCAACACCTTTCGAAAAGTTTTTATCTTTTTCAAGACTAGAAACACTTACTAAAGTTTCATTATTAGTTCTTATGTCTTGCCCTAATCGATCAGAGATATTAGGTAATGATTTAGTCTTTAATTGTAGTAGTAATTTAATCGTTCCTAATACACCCCCAGAAAAAATGACTCCTTTGCTTTTAATTTTACTTTTTTTCGAAAATAATTTTGTACTTGTTTTTATCGAAACTTCATAACCATTAGAACCATTTTCTGTGTTTATAGGTTTAACATCATAAACCTCCTGTTCGGCCATGATTACTGCTCCATATTTTTGTGCCAAGTATAAATAGTTTTTATCCAGTGTGTTTTTAGAATTATTTCTACACCCTGTCATGCAGGCACCGCAAAAGTTGCAACCGGTTCTTTCTGGCCCCATGCCTTCAAAATAGGGGTCCTCTTTTGTAACATTCTCTTCTCCAAAATAGACAGCAACAGTGGTAGCATCAAATTTATCTTCCATGCCTAATTTTTGAGCTACTTTTTTGAGCCCAATATCTCCGTCAAACAATTTGGGGTTCTTAGCTGCACCAAGCATTCTTAGTGCCTCCTGATAATAAGGAGCTAGTTCCTTTTCCCAGTCGTTAAGTTTACTCCAGCTACCAGTTTTAAAAAATGTGGATTTAGGAATGGGCAATGTATTGGCATATACCAAAGAGCCACCACCTACACCAGTTCCAGAAAGAACTGCAACATGCTTAAAAACGGTTAATTTCATGATCCCAAAGAAACGGAGACTTGGCATCCAAAGCCATTTTCTAAAATTCCAGTTAGTTTTAGGGAAATCTTCAGCCTTGAACCATTTTCCTTTTTCAATTACCAAAACGGTATAGCCCTTTTTCGATAATCTTAAGGCGCTAACTGAACCACCAAAACCACTTCCTATTATGATATAATCGTACTCCATTCTTGATATTCAATTATTATTTACCGTAACATGTTGTCGCTGATCAAAGCTATTTTTTTCGCCTAGAAAAAACCGAAGTTATGAAAATTAATGTTCATATTTACCAAAGAATCTGCAAACAGTTTTTATAATTCATTTTTTATTTCAGTTCTCCTTTTTTAATAAGAAAGGAGAATATTTTTTTATCAACTTCAGAAATAATATCAAGGTCTTTGTAAGTCAACCATTTTATTTCCTCAATTTCACTGTTTGCTTTTAAAGTTCCAGAATATTTTGCTTTGTAGCAAGTCATGATTACATTTATTCCTTCTTGTGCTCCGTCAGACTGTGCTGAAAATGTTCCAATATATTCAGCTGTATTTGGGATTATAGTAACGCTTAATTCTTCTGCTACTTCTCGTATTAGCGTTTGTTCATCACTTTCCCCGCTTTCACGTTTTCCTCCAGGAATGTAATATTTAGTTTTTCCTATAGATTTTGTACTCAATATTTTTCCTTTTTGGATTTCAATAAAAGCTATTTTGTCGATTGTGGTCATAGTTTAGATAGTGTTTGGTCAAGCGCATTACGCTGATATCTATAGTACTTAACCATTTTTTTTCGATTTAGATAGACGTATGAAGACTAATATAAAGAAGATGAAAAATACCCAGTCATTGATTCCATAAATCGAGTAAAATACTCCGGCCATTAGGTCTTTTTCATAAACCGCAGCAATATCATTATTTAGCATCCAATTTATCCAAACAAGCCCGTAAATTAATTTTTCAATGGCGAATATTCCAACAAGCCATCTAACTTCATGATACTTTTTTGCAACAGATATATAGGCTAGTCCCCATATTAGAATCATTAATAACCCAAAATTTGACATTACTGTGGGATCAAATTCAGGAATTGTGGCATTAGTAAATAATCTTGAAAAAATTAAAACTGATGCGTTCATTAATCCAGAAATAATAAATCCTTTAGTAATTGCTGTACTTTTTATTGACATATTTCTATTAATTTATTACTTAGATTTTGTTGGCTTGCTACATACTTTTGAGGGTTTAGCGCATTTCGCAAAATTCGAGATACAATAACACTATAGGTCGAATTATCGATAACGTTAGATAGTTTCAATAAATTTTAAAAAGACTTTTTTATGAAGTTCAAGATCCATAGTAGCAGAAAGCGATGCACGCACTATGTAATCTTTGTCTCCTTCTTTAGTCGTTCCTTGAGTAGAGGTTGCAGGGATTGTCCAGTAACATCCTTTTAACTGACCATAGCTCACACAAAACTTGCTTTCATTAGGAATTTCTGTAATCATTAAATTGATTAATTTAAGATTTAAGTCTCTCTTATGTGCTTCTTTTTCTTCAGCAGTATTCCCTTTAGTAGGTAGGTCTAATGAAAACACAGATGGGGTAAATCCTTGTTTTGCCAGTTCTTCAGAAACAAAATTGATTTTTGCTTCTGGTAAAGTATCGTGGATGAAATTTACAAAATCACGTGTGTTTTTATAAGCATTAATAATTCTTTGATTCATTGAAGGCAATTGTTTGGCTAATATTTCATATTGGAGAGCTGTAGCCTCATTATCGCAAAGTTGTAGATGCATGGCTATTTTTTCCATCAAAGCTTCCGTTTTTTTATTTCCTACACAGTAGCCCGCAGTACATTGACCACCACTTGGGAATTTCGAGCCACTAGCAAATGAAATCGTTCTAACCGTTGCAAGTATGTCCTCTTTGCCCAAAAAATGCACATTAGGGCAAAAGGTTTGATCTAAAATAAAAACAGGATCTATCGCCATTGCACCCGTTGTAGTTTTACGTTGTTTACTTAAAACATTTTTTAAATCTATCAGATTTGGAACTTCAACTCTTGGGTTGGTTGGAATCTCAGCAATGATATAAGGAACAGCATCTTCATTAGCCATTTGTGCTAAAACGGTATCAATGCTTTGAACCATGTCGTTATCGCCATCAACTAATAAATCAACTATTTCAACATTGTCAATGCAAGCAGCAACTCGTCTTGCTTGATCATTTGTACCGCCATAACAATTTGGAGGAACGATAATTTTGATTGCTTTTCCCTTGTGTTTTTCAACGGCATCATGAATTAGCCCCATTAAAATCGAATACTGAATAGAGAGTCCGCTAGAAGCAACTAGTGGATTTGTACTCGTATTAGTAATTGTTTTAATAGCATCTAAAACTTCTTTTTTATCTGCTTGTAAATTGCTTTGTGTTACATCAATGGGAGATTGCGCTACTAGAGATCTCAAAGCTGTAAGAGAATCAGCAGGTGTCATTGCAATAGTTTCTCTTCTTCTTACATGTTGAATATCTGAAATATAACTTTCGTTTTGCTCTCCATTTACAACTAAAACACTTCCTAAGTGCTCATGAAGACTAATAACAAAGTCAACTCCATTAGGGATATTAATTGTGCCAAATTTCTCTTCTTGTAAAATGAAGACGGTACTACCATCAAATGCTGGAATAGCTTCTATATTTTCAACTTTCTTCAAATCAAAATGATAACCATAAATGTTTTTTACTACTTCAGCATTAAAACAATCAGGTAATTCGCCAGTATAAACTATGTGGCTATTTTTATTATCTAGTAAATTTTTTCTTAGAACTGCCAAAATAGGAATCGTCTTTGATGAAAAACTAATTACATTTTCTGGTTTTAGATTATTTATCTTAGCAATTCCCCATTCTAGTATACAAGATAACGGATGACCTAATCGAATATAGTCATAAGCAGTGGGTAATTCGTTTAGAGCAGATGATTCAGAATTATTGTCATTAAATAAGGTCTCAAACTGTTCTAAGAACTGCGTTTTAGCCAATCTTTCATCATAAATATCTAGTCGATGTGTTGTTATGCTCAACCAGCCAGTTGGCATATTTTCTATTACCTCTTTTATATAATGTAGCATTTTAGTGTCTTTCATGATTTTACCTTTAGATAAGTCTGCAATTTACGTAAATAGATTTATTTAAGAGGGTCGCCAGCATTTTTGTTCGATTCTTGCTGGCATTCGCAAGCTTTACCAAATTTGTTGATTTTAAAGCAAAGTATTTTAAGGAAAACGAAAATACAAATTAGACGATAACACCACATATAACATGCATGAATTTCTACTAGTTTACTTTATTAAAAATAATTATACTCTTTCAATAAACAAATCTTTGTACTCCGTGCCGATACATACATATAAACATTCTAAAATTGTAAAAAGCACAAAGCACAAAACATTCGGATTGTTAAATTTATAATTACTAATCATTACTTAAAAAAATAAGATTATTAAGTATCTATAGAAATAGTGCTTACGATTTCCATGTAAAAATGCTCTTTAGTGAGCTGTGCCTGTTACAGTTGTGAATTATTTTATTTGTAGTTTCCAGTTGAATAATGTTTCCGTTTCTCCAATTTTAAGAAAATTATTTTTCAATAAGATTGTAAATGAACCAATATTTTCTTTTTCAGTAGAAGCAAGTATTGAAAATATTTTGGGTTGAGATTTTGCCCAATTTATTATTCCTCCAACGGCTTCTGTCATAAATCCTTTTTTTTGAAATTCGGTATAAGTACCATATCCAATTTCAATTTCCCCCTCTGAATTAGGTTCTCCAAAGAAACAAATGTCACCAACCATTTTGTTTGCCTGCTTTGAAATTACTGTCCAAAGTGTTGAGTATAAATAGTCTTTGGTTGTATCTGCTACGTTCGGTAAAATTGTTTTTTCTAAAGCTTCTTTAAGTTCAGCGGAAATTGTCCTCGATGTCTCATTTAGATTTAATTCATTTTCCAAAGAGTTGTCTGCCTTGCTATATTTTATGAGTTGGTCGCAGGTTAGGGGTGTTAAAATAAGTCGTTCGGTTTCCATCATTTTGGGTTGTCAATTTATACATGGGTGATCTTTACAATAAGCACTAAAGTGAGTGTAGGTCTTAGTTGGTTTATTTCTATTGTGTCGTACTATTTCTTGTGGTTGTCATGAAATAATATCGATTAAGTTTTATTTTTTGCGTAAAAGAAAGCAGCAAAATCTTTCGCTTAACAAGAACATAGCTTTTGGCCATAGTTTTTGTTAAGCGGGAGATGCCCTTATGATTAAAGATATCGGAACAACTGAACAATAACAGGAATAATTAAACAAATTGCGAGATACTGAAACAAGTTCCGTCTTAGCAATCAGACATATTTACCGCTACGGCGAGTCCACCTTCAGAAGTTTCTTTGTATTTGTTGTTCATATCCTTAGCCGTTTGCCACATCGTATCAACTACTTTGTCTAAAGGGACTTTGGCGTGTTTAGGATCAGTTTCCAAGGCTAGTTCTGCAGCATGGATGGCTTTTATAGCGCCCATAGTATTGCGCTCGATACAAGGAATTTGTACCAATCCGCCAATAGGGTCACAGGTTAATCCTAGGTGATGTTCCATGGCAATCTCAGCGGCCATTAAAACCTGTTCTGGGGTTCCGCCCATCAGCTCACACAACGCCGCTGCAGCCATCGAGGAGGAAACACCTATCTCTGCCTGACATCCACCCATTGCCGCTGATATTGTTGATCCTTTCTTGAATATACTGCCTATTTCGCCAGCAACTAGCAGGAATTGTTTGATTTCTTTTTCACCAGCTTGATGGTTTTCAATCACCAAATAGTACATTAACACGGACGGAATTACTCCGGCGCTGCCGTTCGTAGGCGCGGTTACAATTCGTCCTAAAGCGGCATTGACTTCATTTACCGCCAAGGCAAAACAGCTCACCCATTTCAGGATTTGGCGAAATTTCACTTCGGTCAGTCTGATTTGTTCTAACCAGCTTTGTGGGTCGCTGTAATTTGATAATCCAATTAAATTTTGATGCATGTCAAAAGCCCTACGACGAACATTTAAACCACCCGGAAGGATTCCCTCTGTATGGCAACCAATGTACATGCACTCTAGCATGGTGTTCCAGATGCGCATCAACTCGTGGTCAATTACTTCTGGGGTACGCATGGATTTTTCGTTTTCATAAACGATTTCAGATATCTTCTTGTTTTCGGCTTTACAGTACGCTAAGACGTCGACTGCTTTATCTATAGGGAAGGGAAAAGCGCATTTTATTTCGATTTTCTTCTTAGCGTTCATTCGTTCTTCTTTGACTACAAATCCACCACCGATAGAGTAGAAGGTAGCGATATGTTTTTTTCCATTAGCTAGAAAAGCGGTAAATCTCATTCCGTTAGAATGAAAAGGAAGGAACTTTTTATTGAAAACGATATCTTCTGAAAAGGAGAATGGAACTAGAAACTCATTTCCTAAATGGATTTGGTTTTCCTCTTTGATAGTCTTGATAATTCCATCTATACTTTCTACCGGAATGTACTCAGGATCCTGACCGCTTAAGCCTAACATTACAGCTAAATCAGTGGCATGACCTATTCCGGTTAAGGATAGAGAGCCATATAAATCTGTTTTTACTCTTACAACAGACTCAATTATATTTTTCTTTCTCAATTCTTTAAGAAAGCGTTCTCCAGCACGCCAAGGACCTAATGTGTGTGAACTAGATGGGCCAACACCAATTTTCAGCATGTCAAAGACAGAGATACATTCTTCCATAAATAGAGTCGTTTATGCCACAAATATAACCGAAATTAGCAATGATTTATCCTAAAAGTGGACTAATGTTAGTTATATGATAGAATTTGGTATTGAATTTTAATAATTATGTAATGATAAGTAAGGTTGCCATTGTTATATAAATTATAATTCCCTTATACCCAGTGATTCTCTGGTTCGAATTCATAACAGGAGTAGGCAGTCAAATTGAAATAATTTTAATAAAGTACTAAAATGGATAGCCAATGGCGAGATTAAAAACCAGATTTTCTTTTCGCCAGCTGCTGTTTCCAAAGCTTACTTGATCCAGTACCCAACGGTCTCCTTCCGGCAAATACGGTTTGCGGATAGGGAAAGCGAGGTCTGTTCTTAGCACCAGAAAAGAAAAGTCAAATCGCAATCCAGCACCCACACCCACGGCAATTTCTTTTAAGAAGTCTTTAGAAAATTGGGCTCCAGGTTTTTCAGGATTGTCCTTGAGCAACCAGATGTTTCCGGCATCGACAAATAAGGCGCCTTTTACGATATCATAAATCTTCGCTCGGTATTCTGTATTGAATTCTAGTTTTAAATCTCCAGATTGATCGGCGAGAAACGTATTGATAGTTGTATTTCCATTAAAACTTCCTGGACCTATGGATCGCGCCCTAAACGCTCTAATACTATTAGTTCCCCCGTTGAAAAATTGTTTTATAAAAGGCATTTCATTCGAATTTCCATAGGCAAATCCTGCACCGGCAATAATTCTGCTGGCTAATTGCTTGTCGCCACCCAATTTTAAATAATGTCTAAACTCGCTTTCTACTTTTACAAATTGACTGAACGGCACACTAAATACTTTTACAGGATCTCCTTTTTTCAAGTTGGCTCCAGTTGCTAATCCAGTTATATTTCCAGCTAAATCTAATCCAGCTTTATAATAAAAGGTGTTTTTCCTTCTTTTATCCATAGTGTTGGTGTACGTATAAGAGTAGGTAGGGCCAAAAATCAATTGCTTTTCGATTACTTTTCCAAGTGAGGCATTAGCATCTATTTGCTCTTGGTACAAAGGCGTCACGTTTTGCGGACTGGCATAGGTGATTTCAGTGATGTTAAACTGATGTTCTTTGCGTTCATTCTCTTTCCATAAATAGCCAAACGACCCTTTGAATGTTTGTAGCGAATACAGTTTGGTTCTGTTTTGGAATTCATATCCCAAAGTCGCTTTGGTCTTAGGGACAAAACCGCTAGAGGACACAAAATGGAATGGAGCTATAATTCTGGGCCAAATTAAATTAGCCTCTGTACCAAAACGGTATACATTAAAACCGTTATTTACACCTGAGACTTGTACTTCTAGTCCGCCAAATGCAGAGATAGTTAGCAATTCGGCGCCTTTGAAGACGTTTCTATTGCTCCAGTTTAGATTAAGTTCTGTACCTGTATAATTAGCCGAATTGGTTTTGGCCAATACTTCCACACGAATCGATTTTTTAGGCAGTGGCGTGAGGTAGTAATAGGCATCGAGATAATTGCCTATGGTATCAGCGACTTTAAATTCATTTTTCACAAACTTAAACGTCCCTAAATTGACTAATCGGTTTAGGGATAAATTATGATTGGTGCGGTTGTAAAAATCGTCCTTTTTGAAATATAAGGTGCGATCAAAAATTCTAGGTTTAAACAAATTCTCATTATCTATAATCGTGATGTCGTTGTGTTTTACCGCGGTATTTGGATTAGCAACCAGACTATCTGCATTAATGGAATAATTGGGGTAAACGATGATATCGTTGATTCTGTACTGCGTTTGCGCTAATTCTGGGGTTTCCTGTTTTACCTTGACAATTAAATCAACCTGATGGTCTGCAACCGTGCTATCAACCTGAACTTTAAGATAGTCAGCGTTGAAATAGTAGAATCCCTTTTCTTTAAGCCTCGCATCGATGCGCAGTCGTTCTTCTTTAATGGTGGTAAGACTGTAGCCATTATCTTTTTTTAGTAACGTCCTGTCCTTAGTATCTAGTACCGCAGTGGAAAGTATTGCGGAATCCTGAGGGAATTTAATTTCTCTAATACGGTATTGTCTTTTGGGGTTTACGGTATATTCGGCCTTCACTTTTTTACCATTACGTGTAGAGTCAGCTGTTGATCTGGTGTTGAAGTAACCGTTGTTTTCTGCATTGTTTTGTAAAACTAATTTGTTGTATTCCAGATCTACTTTACTATAATAGACTGGAGCTTCTCCAACTTTAGTTTTTAGCCAATAGCGAAATCCTTTTTGCTTTTTTGGAGTACCAGCAATTTTATAAATAAATAATTTGGGTCTAAAGCCCAAAAAAGAAGAGTTAGGTTTGGGTCTGACAATCGCTTGAAATTCTGCTTTCAATGCTTTGCGTTCTTTTTTTGGGGTTGCATCGCCTTCCACTTTTATTTTGGCACCCGTGTACAAAAATTCGCCTTCAGGTAAATTTCTTGTACCGCTGCAGCTCACTGCAAACAATATAAAAAGAAGATAGAGTATGGAATTTTTATTCATCAGACTGCTGTTTGGAAAGTTCTTATTTGACTTTATTTTTCTTTCTTTCTGTATTTACTTTTTTAAATAACTCTTTAAATTCATTATAATCTAAAGTAATTACAAAAGCAATTCCAGTTTCAACCACCTGGCCTTGAAGTGCTACCTGGTATTTATTGATGCGATACGCTTTTAATTTATATCTTCCGTCTTTAGAGAGTTGATATTCTATCGTAACATCACCTGCAATGGTATTGGCATCCTGATTTTGTTGTTGTGGTCCTTCTAGGCCAAAGCTGCTTCCTATAGTAACTTTCAGGCGATCATTTAGCAGTTTTTTAGAAATCCCAACATTTAAATCGGTTTTATTTTCCAGTTGTCCCGTGGTATAATCTTGTGAGGAAGCTAAATCAAAATTCAGTTCGACACCGCTTATTAAATCACCAGCTAGGTTATTTAATTGTTGTGACAGGATTTTACTAGCACTTTCTCTGGCGAGAGACGAAACGGTAGTTCCTCCGGATTCGCTGGCAAATGGATTTTCACCTATAAAACGGTTCAGTAGGAGTAGAGCAAACACTTGTTTGTTCAACTCATCTGGTTGCTGACGTAATTGGGTTAGTTTAGATTGGGTGGTATTGATAATTTCTGTAGAAACACTATTGTTTCCTTCTGGTAGGATAATATCAAAAGATATAGTAGGCTTCATCAGTTCGCCTTTCATTTTCAATTCGGTTTCAAAAGGAATTTTTTGCTTGTACGTGTTTCTCACATAAGCCGTAACATTGATTAATTGGTCGCCCACAAGATCAATCGGTGCAGCTTCATTTTTATAAACTGCTGTGATATTTATATCAGCTGCCGTTGGTTCTCCAGTCCATAGAATATAACTACCGCTTTTAATGTTAAACTTGCGTTTAATCAAATTAAAATTCATTTCATAGGATCCTTCTTTCAACTCATACCTTCCAGTTAAAGTTGTTTTTCCGGATGGATCAATACCACCGGTTAATTGGGCTTCGCCTTTTAATTGGAGAAAGTCGCCATTGGCTTTGTCGATGACAATTGATAATTCAGCGTCCTTATCCACTTCGATATTTACAGAGGCATTGATGCCTGTAATTTCAAGATTGCTTAATGCTTCATCGGCTCTTAACGTCTTATGGATCATCGGTGGGTTATCTTGGTCTATAAATTCAACAATACCTTCTCTATCTGCAATCGAAGGATCAGACTGTGGCATAACAATCGTGAACTTAGTGTCTTTGTTCACTTTGATATTCCCGTCCACAACAGGATTGTTGAATGTACCGCCAATTCTCAAATGATTGTCTAAATACAATTCGCCATAATACAAATCATTGTCTTTTTCCTGAGAATTGATGGCTTTAAAATTCACGGCATCTAGCGTTAAATCATAGCCGATGTTGCTGATGTTTTGAGTATTGACTTTTCCGTTGATATCTAAATCATTGTTTTTTTCATCTTTTATGATAAAATGATTGAAAACGATGGTATTACCGGTAAAGGCAATTTTATCGTTGAGGGATTTAAAGGTAGAATTGAGTGGGGTTACCTTAAACCCTATGTCATTAAAAAGCAAATCACCAACTACTTTTGGCTGCTCTACATTTCCTGAAATTTTAAATTTTCCGGTAAAAAAACCAGTACTTTCTTTTACGTTATCTAATGTGAAACCCTGGATGCTTTTGAGATTTAATCTCGAAATATCCAAATTCATATTCAGATTTCCATCAGCTGTTTTGTAGGTTCCGTTTAAATCAACAAGATTGTCCTGTCCGGTTAAGGAAACTCTGGTATTGTAAGTATTAGCTACGTTATTGTCAACATGTACGGTAATGGTACCCACAGTGTCTTTCTTGAATGAAAAATGATCCACAATCAAATCAGAAGTGAAAAGAGGGGATTGATTCAAGTTTTTAACTACTGCATTACCATTGATGTTTCCGCTTATTTCCATGTCTCCCTTTACGGCAATATTGCTGATGGTCTCAATTTTAAAGTCTTTGAAGTCAATTGCCAAAGGTGCATTTGCTTGTTCAGACTGTGACTGGATTTTAATGCTACTTTCTGCGTTGCTTAATTCAAAGTTATTGACATTAATTCCTTTTTTTCCAAAACGAACTAGGTTATCCGCATCCACTTTCCAAGATTCATAATTTAGTAGTAGATTTTTCGGGTCAAACCAAAGTTCATTATTTCCCGCTGACCCTTTTAGCTTTCCAGAAATTAGGTATCTTTCTTTGTCTTTTAAATCTTTTAATTGCAAGGTATAATCGGCCGTATTGTCTTGCACTTTTCCAGAAATAGAAGTGTAAGGCAATTGGAATTGGCTGTTTTGAATGTCATCTACCACAAGAGTATACACTAAAGCATTGTCTTTTGTGTCTATTTTTAAAACTCCATTTGTTATTGTATTGCCGCCATAGACTAATTTAGGAATTGCACCATTCAATATGATGGAATCATTGACCGTATTGTATATTCCGGTTATGGAAATAGGTTCAAGACTCTTTAGTTCAGGAATTAATTTTACTAAAATAGGACTGTCTGCAATTCCAATTTTAAATTTTAATTGTTGTTTTTCAGCAGCACTTGCTTTTCGAGATGGAGTAGGATTATAATAATTTGCTACTGAATTTGATAGTGCATCTGCGATTGTTGTCAGCTTGTATTTTCCTTCTATTTCAGCATTTAAAAATTGAGACTTAAACGACAGCGTATTTTTGTCTGCTCCAGAAGTAACAATCATACTTATGGAATCCATTACAAACTGCTCTTTTTCATCGGCAATAGTAAGATTGACAATATTAAATTTCCCATTAAGATAATCAAGATCAACAGCCTGAATATCTGCATCTAGTACTCCTCGTATCTTCATAGGTCCTGCATGTAGATTCAGTTTTTCAAGATCGGCAACATCGACATTTAACTTTATTTTCCCGCTAGGGTATTTGTCTTTAAAACTCCCGCTGCTTACTAAGTCAAACGTTAAATTAGGATCGTTACTATTAGCAGTGGCTTGGAACATACTCTTGTTGATTGTTCCTGTAAGGTCGAGGTTGCTATAATTGTATTTATTATAATTAATTTTTCCTATGGTTCCTTTTAAATTGGCATCAGCTGTTTTTGCATCTAATCCAGTTCCTTTTATAGTTGCACTCCCACTTATTTTTCCTATCGAATTATTCTTAATTAGTTTTCCGAGATCGAAATTTTTGAGGGTTGCTTTAACATCGTATTTTTCTTTGTTCTTTATTCGTTGATCAAATAGAGCATTGATTTTGGCAGGACCAAAACTACTTCCTAAAACCAAATCAGTAGCGAAGTTATTTATAGTTCCTTTAAAAGTTCCCTTGGCAGTAAATGCTGCAGGTAAACTAATCGAATTTGGAATCGTTTCTTTTGGTAGGAAGACATTAAAATCGGTTGCGGTCGATGCAAATTCTTTTATGTCCAAATCAAAATACGCTTTTTGGGTGTTTGGTAAACCGGTGATGGTTCCGCTACCCACAATTTTTGTATTGCCTATGCCGCTGATTTCTAAACTCGGAATTTCAATCGCTCCTAACTTACCAAACACTTTGCTATTTATCTGAAGTATAGCATTTGGATTATCCTTAAAAGGCACGGTATTAGCTAAATTCGGAACAAAAAGCAAAATGTCTTTAAATCCTACGCTACTTTTTTTCAAAGTGGCATTAATGCTTAATTCTTCTAAATTATCACTAATGGATGCAATAGAGGGATAACCGATAAGGATTTCGTCTTTTATTAAAGTCTGTGGTGTTTTTAAGTATAAGTTTTTGAGAAAAGAATTCGTTTTTCCATAGAAAAAATCTGCTTTAAAGGATAGAACGTCGAGACCACTGTGTTCTTTTGCTTTAAAAGCACTTATTTTTCCGGAGGTACTTACAGAACTATAATGGATGTCTTGAGCGTTAAAACTTAGCGATTGTAATTTTAAATGGTTGTGATCAAATCCTTTTGTTATCGGAGCAATATTGTTATTGTCATAGTTAAAATCAACCCTTTTGATATTGGATTCTCTGACTTTAAAATCCCAGTACCTGCTCTCAGTTAAGGCTGATTCTTTTTTTTTCGGTTTTTTTTCTGATTTACCAAAGGCTACTTTTCCGTTTGCATCCGATAAATTAAGGACATCAATCAGGAAAAAATGGTTGTAAAAGTCGGTTTTGTCAAATTTAGCTAGTCCCTTTTTTAATGAAATAGTAGCGCTTAATTTATTGACTTCGTCCTGATAATCCAACGCTATTTTAGAAAGGTCGATTTCACCCAACAGAAGTTTATAAGTACTTTGTGGAGTATTGTCCTCCTGAGTTTTAATCTGTGTAATGCCTTGTTTAAATTTAAGGTTCAAACCTTTTATTTTAATCTTGGGTACTTCGAAATCTAAGGCATCTAAATCAAAAGTTTTTATTCGGGTTTCCAGATGGTTCAGTTTGATATACAGATCATTTTTGGAAAATGAATCGGTATATCTCAGATTTATCGTATCCAGATTGATATTTTCAATTGAAAACGTCATTGGGGCCGTGTCTGGCTTTTGATTATCAGGGGACGCAAAAGCTTTTATGATGTAATCAAAATTGAATACGGAGGTGGAATCTCTGTTGATATTTGCCGTAATTCCCTGAAAATCGATGGAATTGATTTCTATTTTATTATTGATCAATTGAAACATACTAATGTCAACGGCTAGTTTATTAGCACCTAACAGGGTATCTTTTTTTAGGTCTTCAAAGTATACACCTTCTAGGATTATTTTCTTTGGAAACCCAATGTCAATTTTAGCTATGACAACCTTAGTTTTGATTTTATTTTGAATATATACTACTGCCTTATCCTTTGCGTAATTCTGTACGTAAGGGATTTGGATAAGCAGTAAAAGCAGCAAGAATAATACGATGATTGTTCCTACTGTCCACTGGAAAATTTTCAAACCTTTTTTAAAATATTCTTTCAAATGGTACTGTTTTTATTATCAAAAAACGCAATAAATGCTAAACTCAAAATTGAATTAATTACAAAGATGAAAATTTATATCCGCACTATTTAATAAAAAAGTAAGTTTATATTATAAAATTATTGGATTTTTATAATAGGAAACAGAATTTTCCTTTTGTACGTTTTTTGCTATAGTCGCAAATTGCAGTAAGGTTAGCATACTAAGTTCCTTTTCTACGTTTTATAGACTGGAACTTCATTAAATTCCTGAGCTTGTTTTTCTTTCAATAAAAAATCTTTTACGGCCATCAGCATCGCTTTGTTAGACGTAAATAGCTCCCTGTTAAAATTAATAACCGTAGTAATATCAATTTTTTCTAAAGGGGCATTTTGTACCTCTGAATAGAAGTTGTTAAGTGCCGAAGTATAGTTGGCTTCTATCGAATTAAAAACATCCTGCAGGTTTTCAAAACTGGCAGCTGTTTCTTTGGTCATAAGCGCATTAAACTGCTGGTATAGTGCTTCCGTTTCCTGTCTGTGATGGATGAAAAAATTGTACTTAATGTCTTTTGATGAATGCCGGAGATTCGCAATATTAGTGCCTATATCCTTGACACTTTTTACCGAGTGTATGGAACTGCGTACAGCAGAAATGAACTGGTTGAGATTAGAGTGTTGCTCTGATTGTAATTTTGGCCTTAACTCTATATAAAAAACCTGAAGTTCGCCCTGCAACTGCTTTAGAAAATCATATTTTTCTTCAATTGTTTTAATAAAAAATTTCTTTTCCTTATTGATGTTTTCATAGTCGGAACTATCACTGATATAGTGCGTATTAATTTTAAATAACTCTAAATTGAACAGCATGGAATTGTGTATGAAATATTCGGCTTCCCTTTTAAATAAGTCTAGGGCAGTTAATGGTTCTGCTGTGTTAGCATGTCCAATATAAGCGGTTACTGATTCATCAGAGTCTTTGAAAAAACGTTCCAGAAAATGGGTGAATTTATCTAATAGCGGTAAGAAGATGATAATTGAAAACAGGTTAATTATTGTGGAGAAAAGAACCAGAGCAATGAGGGGATCCTTGACACGAAATAGCTCAGTAATCAAGAATAGTATGGGGCTTAAAAAAAGATAAGCAAATAGGGTGACAAAAACATTGAAAAGAAGATTCCCGAGGACGATTCGCTTTTTTGAAGCGCCACCATCGATAGCACCAAGCATTATTTTAATAGTGGTTCCGGTTTGAGAACCTAATATTATGGCAGCAGCCATGGGCAGACTAACAGCCCCAACATGAAGGGCACTAAGTGTAAGAGCCATTGTTACCGAACTGGATTGAACTAATACGGTAATAATAAAACCAATTAATAAAAAAACTGCCAATGACATAGACGCATATTGCGAAAAATCAAAAACTTTTACTTGAGCTTCCATGGATGTTTTCATAAAGGATAGACCAATAAATAACAAACCAAATCCGAAAAGAAAATAGGAAATATAGCGATAGGTTTTTCGACTCCCGAACAAGATAAGAAGAACGCCTCCCGCACAAACCGCAGGATAAGAAACTACTTCTATGTCCATTTTAAATCCAAGTGTAGCGACCACCCAACTGTCAAGTGTTGTTCCCAGATTAGCACCTAGAATGATAGCCATTGCATTCCTCATGGTAAATACACCAGCACCCACAAAAGCTAGTACCATAAAGGAAACCATGGAGCTACTCTGAAGAACACCCGTTACGATTGCGCCACCAGTTACCGCGCCAATCTTGTTCTTGGTAATGCGTTGTAAAAAGAGTTTGAAACTCCTTCCAGAAAGATTTTTTAAAGACTCCTCCAGTAAATACATGGCAAATAGAAATAAGCCTATACCTGCACTGAGTTTAAGAATATGATAGAATGTTTCCATAGCATAAAATATACTTAAAGGTAAGTTAAAATTCTTCGATATGAAAACAACACAATAACTCACAATTACAACTAATAATTGGCGGTAATAATTTTAAGATGCCTGCCCCTGTTAAAACAAACGCTGTTCAAACGCGTTTTTTATAACAAAAGAGAATTATTGAAAACTAACTCTATAAAGAAACTACCATACTTTTTAAAGACCATAGAATGGCAAGAAAATCTTTTTTAGATTCTTCATCAATATGATTATTTTCCAAAACTCCTAATATATCGTCAATGCCGTGCGCAAATTCTCCTCGACTTATATTCATTCCAGTATGTGTAGCGACCATATCTTTTCCAGAGTAGGTTTCCGGACCACCACTACCAGCACTGAAAAATTTAACCGTATGTTTTTTAATTGAGGCTAAATGTTCCGGTTGTTCTTTAAGCGGAAGAAACCGTGCGTTTATAGCGGGATTGTTCATGTGTGCTTGAACCACTTCATTCACAATTTGATTAATTCCTATAGAGCCTCCTAAACGATTATAAAGTAGTTTAGTCATAATATTGATAATTAAGATTAAACGAATAAAAAGCAGTATTACAAATTAAATACTAGTACAGCGGTAGGAAGCAGAAAAACAGTTTATGGGAGTAGTTTATTGTATGTTACTACTTTACGATTCTTTTTTAAAGAGCCCTAGTGATATCGCACTTTTATTATTTGTAATCATTTGTTTTTCAGGTTTTTATATATTTACTAACTTAAATTTTAAAAATCAAACCCTTTTTTAAGTAACTTTAGCGCTACGTAGAACTAGAGTAATTGTTTAATATTTTAAATTATTTGAATATGTCAGGAGAAAGTCTTTTAGTGTGGTTACTTTTAGGAGTAGTAGCAGGATGGTTAGCCGGTCTAGTTATTAGCGGTGGTGGTTTCGGTATTATCGGCAACATAATTGTTGGTATAATCGGTAGTTTTTTAGGCGGTTGGCTTGGAGCAAAACTAGGAATTTCCGGCGCCGTGGTGGGAGGTTTTAGTGTAGCAAGTGTAGTTACAGCTGTTTTAGGAGCGGTCGTCCTACTATTTGTCGTTAGTTTAATAAGAAGGGTCTAGGAAGTTAAATAACCACTTTAAAAATCACGAAGTCAATAGTTTTCTATTGACTTTTTTTATGATGAATTTTAAATTTATTGATTCCAATACGTGACAATGATAAATAAAATTATCGCAAAAATTCCAACTTAAGGAACTGATGAAAAAATTGTAAGCTAATTTTTCAAGTCGGATTTCTTTCTTCAAATTTTGTATTCGTATCGAAAAAAAAGACAAAAGTGCTGAAATGGTTAATAATAAGGCGACAATAGAGGTGAATTCATCGATAAGACTGTCTTTTGTGGCATCGGTGATGTGCAGTGACGTAATTACAAACAGGCAAAAACCGAGTAGGTTAGCCGATATGCTTAATATATGTTGGGAGGTTTTGTTGTCCAAAATTTATTTGTTTAAAGGAGCAACAGTTCACATGATTATAAAATACTTTAGGTTAAACCATAAACGCCACAAAGTAAAAGTTACGACGCAGCACTATGAATCCGTCACTTGCATTAGGCAAGTATTTAGGTATTTACTGCAATCGACTATAAATGTATAAAAAAACTACAACCTTCTCGAGCTGTAGCTGTTTATTTTAAACTTGACGAATCATAAAGCAAAAGCCTAAGACAAGTTATCGGATTTATAAATTTAGTTTAATGCTCTTGCATCTCACTTTTACGTTTTTTTAACTGTATTTCTAGATCTCTAATTGTTTCAGCGGCCGCAGCTTCAAAGCTATCTTCGTTAGATGAGGCAAATATTCGTGGACCAGGGCAACTCAATAGAACTTCGCATATCTTACCTTTGCCGTAAGTTTCTTTTTCTTCTTTAAATTTAACATCAGCTCGAATAATCCAATCATAGTGTTTTTCTAACTGTTTTAATTTTTCGGTCACTAAAGCATCTGCTGTATTTTTCGTTTCTGCTTGTACAAATTGAGTATTTATTTCCATGGTTACTATTTTTTTTAATGTTAGTATTATCGAAAAAAAGGACTGCTATAAAAGGCATTTTAAATGCGAAATATGAAATTCGAGCGCTATCCAAATTTACGCATTAAATTCATAAAAGTAAAATTTAGAATGTTAAACAAACTAAAAATAAACGAAAGTGATTTATTTGACTCGATATTTGTTGGATTTAAAAAAAGCAATTAATCTGGGATTAATAATTGTGCGATAGTCTACAAAGCGAGGTCTAGCTCTTTTATTTGTTTTTCGAAAGTTAGCGCATATTGATAACCATAATCAAAAATTTCATCGGCTCTTTTTAGATTAAAAAGGCTAAATTGACTCATGTTTGGTGGTTCGATGTACAAAGTACAACTGTCTATTTTACTTTGAACAGAACTTTTCATCGCCAAATGAAAACAGCGGTCAACAATGTTATTCATATGCACTTGATCGACCTCTTTCTTGATTGAATTTACATAACTTCCTATAATAATATCGCATTGCCCAGTTAACGGTTCAGTAGGGAAATTATTGAGTACGCCACCATCTACAAATAAAGTGTCATTGTAATTTACAGGTTGAAACAACAATGGAATACAGGAAGAAGCCATCAACGCTTGGGATAGGTTTCCAGATGAAAAGTAAACCAGTTCTCCTTTTAAAATATCAGTAGCAGCTATGTACAGTGGTATGTTGAGGTCCTCAAAAGAATCAGTGGAAAAATATTCTTTATAAATATCATGAAATCCTTTCATCGCAAACAGACCCTGTCTCTTTATTAGAATATTAGAGAAATTAAAGATCTGTCCTTTCTTTAATATGCTTACGATTTCAGGGATTGAATAGCCTGCTGCATAAAATGCGCCTGCAATCGCTCCTGCGCTAGTTCCTGAAATATGTGTGGGTACAACTCCAAATTCTTCCAACGCTTTTAAAACTCCTAAATGGGCAATTCCTCTGGCGCCACCTCCTGATAAAACAATGCCGATTTTACGTTTCATATGCCAATCTTAATATTAGTATTTTTTAACTTTATCACTCAAAGTAGATGCAATGCGATGGGTGAGCAAGTCTCTTTTTATCCTATTGAACTAATGTAAATAAAAAAGACTAATTAGCAATGCAAAACATTGATAATTAGTCTTTATGTAGTTGATTAATTCTATTTTAAATTGAGAATTCCGTTTGCAATCTATAGAACCGCCTTAATTTAAAGTTCAATAAAATCGGCTGTTTTTGGCATGCTATTCATTGTTTTCATTGCTATTTCAGGAGTTGGGTTGGCTATTTTTCGTAGTTTTGTATCCATCCAGGCACCGTCAACAGTTATTGTTGCACATACTTTATCATCTGCATTTTTGAATTCATGTATAATAGACCAACGGGAAGCATCAGGTCTCATTTTCGAGATTTTAGTATGCATAAATATAGTGTCTGAAAGCGCTATTTCATTTCTGAAAACGCATTCTTCTCTAAAGAGTATTGGGCCAAAATGATTGGCCTGTAAAACTTTCATGGTCAAGCCAAGACTTTCCAGAATCTCGATACGATGCTGCGCACCAAAATCGTAATACACGCTGTGACGCACATGGAAATTTGGGTCTAAATCTGACCAACGAAAGGACAATTGTTTACTGAAAGATGTCATTGTAATTATATATTAAAAAGTTTAAATTCAATTTTTATTAATTGTGGTTCTTTTGTCATAAAAAACAATTGTAAAACAGTGCATATTAGTAGTTTTTTGCTCTGAATATGGTTTTCTATAAAACGAATGCTCCGCAAGCGTAAATATAGGAAAAAACAAGAGTTTTGATAAATTTTGTTCTTTTGAATTTACAAAGTAATCCTTTTTTTATTTTAGGAGGCAATGTCAATGTTTTGCTTCTACCATTTTTGAAAAACGACTAAGTTATGTAGTTTTTTGGAACGATTAGTACTAACAGAAAAAAAGCAAGTAGGGGGAAAGATTTTAAAACTATATTTGCGCCCTTGGTATTTTAGCCAAGATTGATCCCCGTTTTTATGATGACGAAAGATGAAATAATGCCTAAAACCGCAATAACTTCAGATGAAATTGATAGATGCATCGCCATATTGGCACAATTAAATTCGAATACCGACGAGATATTCGATATTGAGAAAGACCAAAGAACGGCCTTAATCAAAGCGGCAGGAATGTTTTCGCGACCGGATCGAGACGAACTTTCCCGACGTAAAAAAGACGGAAGGTTAGTCGCTAAACGCAAAAAAGAAAAGCAAGACAAAACTGCCCGCAAAGAGACCGGAATACGACACGCCCGGGAAGCGAGTATATTTATAGCGCCAAAACTATTGGCGTTTAATGATCTCGCCAATAAAGAACAATTAGAACTGGAAACGCCCAGAAATTGTTACGTATGTAAAGCCCCATTTACAAAAATGCACCACTTTTATGATACGATGTGTACGGACTGTGGAGATTTTAATTATGCCAAACGTTTTCAAACTGCAGATGTAAAGGGACAAATAGCAATTATTACTGGTTCTAGATTAAAAATAGGATATCACATTACCTTAATGCTTTTACGTGGAGGAGCAACTGTTATTGCGACGACCCGTTTTCCTGTAGATTCGGCTTTGCGTTTTTCTAAAGAACCAGATTTCATGGATTGGGGACACAACCTGAAAATTCACGGGTTAGATTTACGACACATTCCTAGTGTAGAGATTTTTTGCAATTTTATAGAACAAAAATACGAGCGTCTCGATATTCTTATTAATAATGCAGCGCAAACGGTTAGAAGACCAGCTGGATTCTATACTCATTTAATGGCAAACGAAGAGCGCCCGATAAGCGCCTTACCAAAGCAAGCACAGGATTTATTAATGGATCACACCGATTGTTTGCAGGAATTAAAAGTATTGACCACAGGAGCTTCTTCTAATCAAAATATGCCGGTGACTTGGCATGGACCAGAACCTGGGATTGGTTTACGGGCTTCCGCCAAATTATCTCAGATTCCGTATAGTTTTGACAATACGCTTGTAGCAAATGAAGTGTTTCCAGAAGGAGAGTTGGATGCCGATTTGCAGCAAGTGGATTTAAGAAAGACAAACAGCTGGCGTTTGCGATTGGGACAAATTGAAACGACAGAAATGATTGAAGTGCAACTGGTGAATTCAGTAGCGCCATTTGTGTTGTGTAACCGTCTTTCGGAAATAATGAAGAAAGACAACACGGGACAAAAACACATCATCAATGTTTCGGCAATGGAAGGAAAGTTTCATCGCTTTTTTAAAGAAGCTCGCCATCCCCATACTAATATGGCCAAAGCGGCATTGAATATGCTTACGCACACCGCCGCAGGCGAATTAGCAAAAGACGGAATCTTCATGAATGCAGTAGATACCGGTTGGGTAACCGACGAGGATCCTGCAGAATTAGCTAAGAAGAAACAGGAACTGGAAGATTTTCAACCGCCTCTCGATATTGTGGATGGTGCAGCGCGCGTAATGGATCCTTTGTTTGACGGCATAAATACTGGAAAACATTGGTGTGGAAAATTCTTGAAAGATTACAATCCGATTCCTTGGTGATAAATAAAGGATTCCATTTTTAGAATTATAATACGCTTTCTTAACGGGTTGCTACTGCATCATAAAGTATCCTTTTTTTGATTTTTTGTGAGTACAAAATCTCTAGCTTCACCGACTTCATAAATACTTTTTTTATTGGGTGACAGTGAACTTAGTTTACATTACTATGTTTTTTATTTTACAGTATTATGATTCATTTCTCAGGACATCAGCAATTTAAAATATAGAATCACCCTTACCTTATAATTTTGCAGTTTCCGAAGCCATATGTTTTTAATAGAAAATCATACAAGAATCGAGGTGCGTAACTTAATTATATTTTGATTTTCTAGTGGGCACAAACCTAATAATTCCGTGGTTGATAACGGCTATTTAAATTTATAGATAGCAGCGTCCATAAGGGTTTTTAACAAAAAAGGTCAAAATGTGATATTTATATTTTTTAAATAAAAAACTTATTTTATTAAGGTTTCTTTAACAAAAAAGAATAGCTTTGGTCACTGCAATATATTAAAAACCCCAAAAAACTATTTATGAAATTTAACCAATTTTTTTTAGGCGTACTATTTATGATAATAGGACCCACAGTTATGAATGCCCAAACAATCAAAGGGATTGTGACGGATGAGAATGGGCAAGCGCTGCCTTATTCAAATGTTGTTGATAAAGAAACTTCTAATGGTGTTACCACGGACGGGAATGGTAATTTTGAAATTAAAGTAAAAAGTTTTCCGGTTACTTTAATCGCTAAATATGTGGGATTTCAAAATAAAAGTATTGAGGTAACTAGTGCTGCTATCATTTTTAAATTAGATCCTAATAACAGTTTAGATGAGGTTGTTGTTACCGGAAACAGATCAAAAGTGCGAAGTGTATTAAACTCGGCTGTGCCAATTGATAAGTTGTACGCTGAAGATCTAAAATCAAGTGGACAGGTAACTTTTGATAAAATGTTAGCCTATAAAATCCCTTCATTTAATTCAAGTACTCAAGCTATTTCTGACGCAACTGCGCATTTTGATCCGGCTGATTTACGTGGTTTAGGGCCAAGTCGTACCTTAGTTTTGGTAAACGGAAAAAGAAAAAATCAAAGTGCATTAGTGTACATAAATGATACTCCAGGTAAAGGAGAGGTAGGAACAGATATGAAAAGTATTCCTTTTTCTGCTATCGAAAGAGTGGAAGTACTGCGTGACGGAGCTTCTTCTCAATACGGATCTGATGCAATTGCAGGAGTAGTAAATATTATCCTTAAAAAGCAAACTAATTTTACAGAAGTAAACCTCACATCTGGAGTAACTTCAGAAGGAGATGGTTTCAATTTTGGAGCAGATTTAAACTCAGGGTTTAAAATTGCGGACAAAGGTTTTGTGAATTTTAATCTTTCGTATTTGGATCAAAAGAAAACCAACAGAGCTGGAAAGCCAGGAAAAGACGATTTATTTGAAGATTCAAAGGAACCACAATGGGCCGACTGGTTAAGTAGAAATCCGGATTTAGGGATGACTATTGGACAGCCTGATTCTAAAATGGGAGCTTTAGTAGTTAATGCGGAATACCCACTTTCTGATAAAACTACGCTTTATGCTTTTGGAGATGTTAATATTAGAAAAGGAACCAGTTTTGCTTTGTATAGAGCTCCGTACTGGGTTTCAGATCCAAACAATTTATTGCACGAAGCAGGTACAACTTATAATGGATTCCAACCTACATTTAATACAGATGTATTCGATAATCTAGGATCTATTGGAATAAAATCAACTGTGTTTGGTTTTAACGCAGATTTCAGTTTAACGGCTGGCTCTAATAAGGTAGATTACACAGTAGGAAATACATTGAATGTATCTTTAGGAGCAAACAGTCCTACTGAGTTCAATGTTGGGGGATATTCTTTTAGCCAGTTGGTAGGTAATGCTGATTTTAGCAGAACTTTTGACAAAGTAACTTTCGGGTTTGGAACAGAATTAAGAAAAGAACAGTTTGAAGCTAGAGCGGGTCAGGAAGAGTCTTATGCAGGAGGTGGAGCACAATCATTCCCTGGATTACAACCTGCCAATGCATTAAAAAAAGATCGTAATAACTTTGGTGTATACACTACTTTAGATTACGATATGACAGAGGCTTTTTTAATAGGAGGATCTGTAAGATATGAGAACTATTCAGATTTTGGGGATAATGTTTCTTGGAAAGTAAACTCTCGTTACAAACTTAATAATGATGTTGCTATACGTGCTTCATTTAGTACAGGATTTAGAGCTCCAGCTTTGCACCAAATTTACTTGAGTAATATCCAAACTCTTGTTTCTGGAGGTACAATTTCTAATCAAGGAACTTTTAATAATGTGGATCCAGCAGTTATAGGTTTAGGAGTTCCTCAACTGCATGCTGAGAAATCACAAAATATTTCAACAGGTATTACTTTTAGATCAGGGGCAAATTTTTCGGCTTCGCTTGATTTCTACCATATAAAGGTAAAAGACCGCGTATTGTTTTCTGGAGAGGTTGGCTTTGACGGAGATGACACAACGACAAACCCAGTTGAACAGGTTTTAATTGCTAATGATATTACAAGTATGAAGTTTTTTATAAACGCAGTTAATACAATAACTAAAGGTGTTGATGTAGTTTTGAATTATAAAAACTTAGAAATAGGAACTGGTAGACTTGGACTTAGTTTAGCATCTAATATTGCTAATACTAAAATTGACGGACAAATTGCTACACCATCTATTTTGAAGACTAACGGATATGATATTTTCAACCGTAAAGAGCAAGGTAGAATTCTAAGTGCTAGACCTAATACAAAAGTACTGTTAGGGGCTAATTATGATTTAAAAAAAACAACTTTTATGTTTAATAACACTTATTTTGGCGAAGTTACTTGGCAACACGCTACTGATATCTCGAAAGATCAAACTTTTGCAGGAAAGGTTATTACGGACTTAGGTGTTGCTTATAAATTTACAAGTACGATATCTGCTAATGTGATGGTAAACAATTTATTCAATGTGTATCCAGACAAATTGGATCCAAAAGGAGATGTTGTAACTGATTTGGGAGGTCGTTTTAAATATGCTTGGGAAGTAAATCAATTTGGATTTAGCGGAACTACATTTACAGCGGGATTAAACTTTAAGTTTTAAAGGTAGATTACCAAAGGCATAAAAAAACGGGATTTATTCCCGTTTTTTTATGCCTTTATTTTTCTTTTATTGTCACACAATTAAGAATGTGCATCATGGTATGGAATGACTCGGTGTATACAAAGAGAAAATTAATTTGGGATTTTTTCGATTACAATGGCATCTCCTGCTGTATCAAAATAAGTGCAGGTCATTTCGATGATGTCCACACGCCATTTAGCAATTCCAGATTGGGCTGCTTGTTGGCAAAAAGTAAAATAATCAGTTTGTCCGTCTTGATGCATTACCAAAAACTCTATAAAACGTTCTTTATTTGCATTTGAAGCAATCTTAATTACATCGTATTTTTTATCAGTGCTCGCGGAATAGTCATTGTCTCCATAGTAGGCAACACGCCCGTCGTTGACAATCGTATCATATCCTTTTACACCTAAATTGATTAAGTCTTGTATGTAATTTGGAAAATCAGCTCCAGTTTGCACTTTATCATGTGCTTTTTTAATTTGTTCTAGGGTAAACATGTTTTTTACTTTTATTTTTTGAGAGTTCAAAGATAGTTTAATATACTTTAATTGTGGATTTGTTAGCAATTGTTCTAAAGCCAGAATGTGGTTTAAATAATGTAATCGTTTATTTAATTATTTAAAAGGATGTTGAGGTACTTGGAGACTGTTTTAAATTATAGTTTCTCCATTTAAATCAGTTGTAAGAACAACACTTAGGTAGTCAAAAAAGGGTCGGACAGATTGAAATATTTCGTTTGCCTTGAAAACAAACTGAGGATCAATTACTTCTTGATCTGTAAAATTATGTCTCAAGATAAATTGTTTGTGCCGAATTAAATCGATGGCTTCATGGTCTTTAGCAAATCCTCTTGGTGACGTAGGAACTTTATTCCCTGCTAATTCCACAAAATTATCCTTTATCGATTTTGAGTTTAAAATTTTGCGCCACGTTGCTGAATTAAGTTCGATATCTTTTCTTATTCTTTTCAGATCATCTGAATTAGGGGAGAAAAAACCACAAGCTAGAAAATTATTAGCAGGCTGTATATGCAAGTAGTAGCCACCTCTTTTTGAAGTTGTCGCTCTTTGTAGACCTAATGCGAATCGAGGCTTGTAAGGAGATTTGTCTTTACTGAAGCGGACATCGTTATAAATACGATACAAACTTTTCTTTCCAGAACCGTTTTCAATGGCGTCATGCGCGTTCATTAACGTTATTAGTTGGTCTGCAAACGCAATAATGTTGCTTTGTGCTGCTGTGTATTGTGTTTTATTTTCGGTAAACCAGTCTCTATTGTTGTTCTTTTCTAGATTTTTTAAAAAAGTAATGCTGCTTGATGCGATAGTGTGGTTTTCCATTTTTTTAATGTTTCGGGTTATTATAGTTTGATTTGAAAGGGTAAATCCCAAAATTAGGCAACTTTTTTATTGTCTAGAAATGGATAAAGTTAAACTTTTCTTGTTGTTTTTTTGAATGTAACGTTTAGGGCTTATTTTTACCAAGAGTTTAAATATCAAATTAAAAGATATATAAACAATTTTGTTTACATTTTTAGTATGAAAACGATTGACATTATAAAAGGAATTCACCCCGGAAAAATGGTCGAGCGGGAATTGAAGAAAAGGAACATCAATAAGAGGCAATTTGCGCTTTGTATTGATGAACATCCTCAAACTCTTGGTGCGATTATAAAAGGCAGTAGGAGAATGAATGTTGATTTGTCGCTTAAAATAGAGGAGAAGCTGGAATTTGAAGAAGGGTTCCTGATGACTCTCCAAGTTTTTTACGACATTAAGGAAGCCAAGAAGGATAGTAGTTATAAACTGGATCTTTCTAAATTTAGAAAAGGAGTATTTTGGGATACTACTTTTGATAGAATCGATTGGAAGTTGATGAAAGTTTCGATTGTGAAACGCGTTTTCGCTTACGGTAATAAAATAGAGCAAGAAGAAATTATACGTTTTTACGGGAAAGAGGAAGTTTCTAAAATTAATTTTTTAAATCCTGAATGACTAACAAGATAGCTTATGTATTGGAATACAGTTTCGCCATTGCTAAAGTAAATTGAATCAGCAATCCCTTAGCCCTGATCGCAGCGGCATCCTTTATGTTCTTTCTTTAAGAACATAAAGATACAGCGGAGAGCAGGAATAGCTTCTAAATACTAATATTGAAACTGCCAACTGAATTTTATCGTTTTATCAATGACAGTCAGCCTAAAATGTCATCTTGGCAGATTATTTTCCGTCATTTTAACAAAAACTGACAATTTATTAGCCCCTGTTGTATTGGCATAGTGATTGACTTATGCACCATGAGTCATTAAAATAAATATACATTATAATTAAATATAAATAAAAATGGGTAAAATAATCGGAATTGATTTAGGTACGACAAACTCTTGTGTTTCTGTAATGGAAGGTAATGAAGCAGTTGTTATTCCTAACGCAGAAGGAAAAAGAACAACACCATCTATCATCGCTTTTGTTGAAGGTGGAGAGATTAAAGTGGGAGATCCTGCAAAAAGACAAGCGGTAACAAATCCTACTAAAACAATTGCTTCTATTAAACGTTTTATGGGTCATTCTTTTAGCGAAGTTTCGGCTGAGACAAAAAGAGTTTCTTACAAAGTAGTAAAAGGGGACAACAATACACCACGTGTGGATATTGATGGTCGTTTATATACTGCACAAGAATTGTCAGCAATGACTCTTCAAAAAATGAAAAAAACTGCTGAAGACTATTTAGGTCAAACAGTTACTGAAGCAGTTATTACAGTTCCTGCTTACTTTAATGATGCACAACGTCAAGCTACGAAAGAAGCGGGTGAAATTGCAGGTCTTAAAGTTATGCGTATAATCAACGAGCCAACTGCTGCTGCACTTGCTTATGGATTAGACAAAAAAGGAACTGATCAAAAAATTGCTGTTTACGATTTAGGTGGAGGTACATTTGATATCTCTGTTCTTGAATTAGGAGACGGAGTTTTTGAAGTATTATCTACAAATGGAGATACTCACCTTGGTGGAGATGATTTTGACCACGAAATTATTGACTGGTTGGCTGACGAATTTAAAGCTGCTGAAGATATTGATTTACGTTTAGATCCAATGTCATTGCAACGTTTGAAAGAAGCTGCTGAAAAAGCTAAAATTGAATTGTCTTCTTCTACTGAAACTGAAATCAACTTACCTTACGTAACTGCTACAGCTTCAGGACCAAAACACTTAGTTAAAAAATTATCTAGAGCTAAATTTGAGCAATTAACTGATTCATTAGTAAAACGTTCTATGGCACCAGTTGCTAAAGCGTTGAAAGATGCAGGTTTATCTGTTTCTGATATTGACGAAGTTATCCTTGTAGGAGGATCTACTCGTATGCCAAGAATTGCTGACGAAGTAGAAAAATTCTTTGGTAAAAAAGCGTCTAAAGGAGTTAACCCTGATGAAGTTGTTGCAATTGGAGCAGCTATTCAAGGTGGAGTTCTTTCTGGAGATGTAAAAGATGTATTGTTACTTGACGTTACACCTTTGTCTTTAGGTATCGAAACTATGGGTGGTGTTATGACAACTCTTATTGAGTCTAATACTACTATTCCAACTAAAAAATCACAAGTATTCTCTACTGCTGCAGATTCTCAACCAACAGTTGAAATTCACGTATTGCAAGGAGCTAGAGCAATGGCTGCTGATAATAAAACTATTGGTCGTTTCCATTTAGATGGTTTACCACCAGCTCCAAGAGGGGTTCCACAAATTGAAGTAACTTTTGATATTGATGCTAATGGTATCATCAAAGTTTCGGCAACTGATAAAGGAACTGGAAAATCTCACGATATTCGTATCGAAGCTTCTTCTGGATTAACATCTGAAGAAATTGAAAAAATGAAACAAGATGCTGAAGCTAACGCTGAGTCTGACAAAGTTGCAAGATCTAGAGCTGAAAAATTGAACGAAGCAGATGGAATGATCTTCCAAACTGAAACTCAATTGAAAGAACTAGGAGCTAAGTTATCTGACGAAAACAAAGTTGCTGTAGAATATGCATTAACTGAATTGAGAATGGCTCACCAATCTCAAGACATTCCTGCAATTCAAACTGCACTTGATAACATCAATGCTGCTTGGAAAACTGCTACTGAAGCAATGTACGCTCAAGGAGAACAAGGTCAAGCGGATGCACAGCCACAAGCTGAAGCACAAGGAGATGATGTTCAAGATGTAGATTACGAAGAAGTAAAATAATTATTTACGGTAGATATAGGCTTCAGCTTATTTCTACTATATAATACAAGAAACCGAGCTAGAAATAGCTCGGTTTTTTTATGGGTTTTTTGTTGTTTTTTTATGCATCATTTTCAGAATTACTAATACATGTGGAAATGTGATAGCTGCAAGAAAAGAGAAAAACAGAGCATTAAATATTTCTTTATCTCTAAATAGGAAATAGAGAAGTAAGATTCCTAATAATGAAGCCAGCCAATACGCAAAGGCGTTCCTACAATAGGCTATAAAGTTGCTAAAAGTAAATGAGCCATAAATAAATTTTATTTGATCTAAAATAGAAGGAATACTATGCCAAATAATAAAGTAGATTGCAAACCCCCAAATTAAACTCGAAGTTTTAAAGAGGATGGCAAAAACTAAAAGTAAAAATAATTCTGTCTGTAATTTTTTTCGAAAAGATTCAAATTTCCAATAAAAATAAGCGCTTATACTTAGAAAGATCAATCCGCTAGTCAAGAGGATTTCATTTATATATAACGTAGGAACTTTAAATCTTATGATCTCAGTTACGATCACTTTGACTTCATTGGAATGAAGGAAAAACAATAAAAATAATATAACGATTCCGTAAATGAAAGGATAAACAATCAGGATGTATTTTGATACTTTAAAATCTAAATAGAACCCTTGCTGATCGCCAAAGTGAAAGGAGCTAACTAAAATAAACAGAAGCAAGGCTACCATCGGTATCAAATAGAATAATAATAATCCAAATAGGACTACAATAACATAGTATAGAAATATTTTTTTAGATGAAATTTTGTTTGTAGAGTTTTTCATATTCTTAATCAAAAGCAAATCATTAGCGCCATGTAGAATTCCGAAGGTGAAAATGAGTGAAAAACCAACTGTTATTTGTACTTCTTTAGAAAAGAGGGAGTTGAGCCACAAGCAAAAAAAGCTTGCTATGATTGGAATATTCGAATATTTAAACATATGTACTTTAATTTTTGTTAAAATTAGGAAAAAAAATTAAGAAAAAACATTTTGTTTGTCTAACTATTATTATATTTACATAAACAAAAAAGAATTTAACCTTAAATTTTAACTATGACAAATTTTATGTTTATTTCAGGAATGGTCTCAAAGTTATCTCCTACAGACTATGTAGGGTTTACTTTTTTCGTAGGATGCATGGCAATGATGGCCGCATCTGCATTTTTCTTTTTATCACTTAGCCAGTTTGACAAAAAGTGGCGTACTTCAGTGTTGGTTTCGGGTTTAATTACTTTTATTGCAGCTGTTCATTATTTCTACATGAGAGATTATTGGGCTGCATTTGGTGAATCACCTACTTTTTTCCGTTATGTTGACTGGGTATTGACGGTGCCATTAATGTGTGTTGAGTTTTATTTAATATTGAAAATAGCAGGAGCTAAGCAGTCTTTGTTATGGAAAATGATTATCTATTCTTTAATAATGTTGGTTACAGGTTATTTTGGAGAAGTTGTAGATACAGCGAATGCTTCCATCTGGGGGGCAGTTTCAGGATTAGCTTACTTCGCAATTGTTTATGAAATATGGTTAGGAGAAGCTTCAAAACTAGCGAAAGCTGCAGGGGGAAACGTACTTGCTGCACACAAAATATTATGTTGGTTTGTACTTGTAGGTTGGTCAATCTACCCATTAGGGTATATGATGGGAACAACTGGGTGGTACAACGGAATAGTTCCTGCTGGTAATATTGATGTTGTCTACAATATCGCAGATGCAATCAATAAAATTGGTTTTGGATTGGTAATTTATACATTAGCTGTAAAATCACAAACGAACTAAAAAAAAATATTTTTTTTTGTTTATTAAAGCCGAGCTAGAAATAGCTTGGCTTTTTTGTTTTACTCTAAAACATGATTTATCTCATAAAACAAAAGAAGCAGTGTTAATATCTTTGTTTCCATTATGAACTATTAGTAATTTTCGACAGTACTTTTTTCAAAAACGTTAAGGTAGTATTGATTGAAAAAAGTTTTTTGTAATATTACTGTATATATTATTTACATGAGGAAAATTAAATATAAGAAAGGTCGAAAAACGCATCCGAATCAGCTTGAATACACCGGAAGACATAAGAAGATGGAATCGGAGATGCAATTATTTGTATACGACTCTGTCGACTTTGTTGAATATGAAGATATTGAGATAATCGATTTTAAAAGTTGCATCAATGAGCAAAAAACAAATTGGCTTAATCTGCATGGTTTAAATGAAGTTGAAATAATTGAAGCGATAGGGGCTTTTTTTAAAATTGATAATTTTCTGCTTTCTGATATTTTAAATACTACCAGGAGAACAAAACTCGAAGAATCTCCAGATACTTTGTTTTTTAATATAAAGTCCATGTTACCTACTGAGAATTCTGACAATATCAATGTGGAGCAGATTAGTTTTTTGATAAAAAACAATGTTCTGATTTCTTTTCAAGAAAAGAGAAGTGATTTTTTTTTACATATAAGGGAACGAATTAGAAACCAATCGGGTAGTGTTCGTAATAAAAAAGCTGATTTTCTACTCTATTTGTTGTTAGATACTGTTATGGAGAATTTCTATGTCACTATCGAAAATGAAGAAGATAAAGTGGAAGAATTAATAAACCTTTCCAAGAATAGTGCGGATCCTAAGATTCTGATACGAATTGAAAAACACCGTGATAATTTCAATTTTTTGAAAAGAGCGATTATTCCGCTTCGAGATTCTTTGTATGCGATTAAAAGTTTAAAAGAAGATGAAGATTTCAGTGTTATAGAATTAGAAACTTTTGGTTATTTTTCTAGATTACATCAAAAAAGTTTAGAGCTTTTAGAACAGATCGACTCTGATATGGGGATGTTAGAAAGCGCTTCTAATTTCTTTTTTTCTTCACAGTCTCATAAGATGAATGAGATCATGAAAACCTTAACTATTGTTTCGGCTATATTTATACCCTTAACTTTTATTGCAGGAGTTTATGGAATGAATTTTCAGCATATGCCGGAACTTCAATACAAGAATGGCTATTATACAGTTATTGGACTCATGGTTTTAATAGGGATTATTATGGTGTTTTATTTTAGAAAGAGAAAGTGGTTTTAGAAATAGTAATCAGTGTTCAGAGAATAGTATTCAGTAAAATAAGCAGTCTATTAAAATACGAAAATTCGTTTAAAAGAATATAAAAGCAATGCATTTACGTTTTAAAAAGATTCGTAATGGCGATTAGATATAAGCAATTAAAAAATAAGTAAAATGAGCAAAGCCATATATATAGCAACCTCTGAACACAATAGCGGGAAATCGATTATTACTTTAGGTTTAATGAGTATGCTGATTGGAAAGACAGCCAAAGTGGGCTATTTCCGACCAATAATAGAGGATTTTGAAGATGGTAAATTGGATAATCATATTGAAACCGTAATCTCTCATTTTGATTTGGATATTGCATTTGAAGATGCGTTTGCAATTACGAAAAGCAAGTTAATCAAGAAGAAAAACAAAGGTAAAATAGGAGAAGTTCTAGATTTGATCATTGATAAATACAAACGACTGGAAGAGCAATTTGATTTTGTTCTGGTTGAGGGAACCAGCTTTAGTGGAGAAGGGACTGTTATCGAACTCGATATGAATGTGCTTATCGCCAAAAACCTAGGGATTCCAACGATAATTGTGGGTTCAGGTGTAGGAAAAACATTGGAGGAGCTAGTGGATAGTCTGTATCTGGCTTATGATTCCTTTAAAGTTAAAGACGTCGAAGTGCTGGCTATTATTGCTAATAAAGTACAACCTGAAAACATCAAATTGGTAACAGATGGTTTGAGAGCAAGCTTACCAAAAGAAATTTTAGTTAATGCTATTCCTATAATTTCTAGTTTGAACAATCCAACGATTAAAGAAATTGTAGATGAACTCGATGCTAAAGTACTATTTGGTGGCGAATTCTTAAATAACGAAATAGGGAATTTTAGTGTTGGAGCCATGCAGTTACGCAATTACCTATTGCACCTTAAAGATAAGGCGCTTGTGATAACACCTGGTGATCGTGCTGATATTATTTTGGGAGCATTACAAGCTAATGAATCTGCAAATTATCCTTCGATTTCAGGGATCGTTTTGACTGGTAATATAGTTCCTGATGATAGTATTTTAAAGTTAATTAAAGGGTTGACTAGTATTGTCCCTATTATTTCTGTTGAAGGCGGTACATATGGTATCACTAATAAAATAGGAGATATAAAGGCTAAGATTTATGCTGACAACAAGCAGAAAATAGAGACCTCAATAAATACTTTTGAGAAATATGTTGACTTAGATAGCCTAGCTAAAAAATTAAGTTCTTTTGAAGCGGAAGGGATGACTCCCAAAATGTTTCAGTATAACTTAGTGAAAAGGGCAAAAAAACATAGAAAGCATATCGTTTTACCCGAAGGGAATGATGATAGAATACTTATTGCTGCCTCACGATTGTTAGCAATGGATGTTGTTGATATTTCTATTCTTGGAAATAAAAAACAAATAGAAAATAAGGTGGCAGAATTGGGCATTGCTTTTGATCTTTCGAAAGTGAAAATCATCAATCCGATTGAATCTGAGAATTATGAAGATTATGTAAATACCTACTACGAGCTTCGCAAGAATAAAAATGTGACATTGGGTATGGCTAAAGACTTAATGGAAGACGGTTCATACTTTGGAACCATGATGGTGTATAAAGGCGATGCAGACGGAATGGTTTCGGGAGCGGCTCATACCACGCAACATACAATTTTACCTGCCTTGCAATTCATAAAAACCAAACCAAATACGTGTATCGTTTCTTCTATATTCTTTATGTGCCTAGAAGATCGAGTGTCTGTTTTTGGCGATTGTGCTATTAATCCAAATCCTACCGCAGAACAACTGGCGGAAATAGCCATTTCCTCAGCTGATTCCAGTTTGGCGTTCGGTATAGAACCAAAAGTAGCCATGCTGTCTTACTCTTCTGGAGCATCCGGGAAAGGGGACGAAGTAGACAAAGTTAGAAAAGCAACCGAAATAGTTCGATTAAAACGTCCAGATTTAAAAATTGAAGGGCCAATCCAATATGACGCTGCGGTTGATATGGAAATAGGTCAAAGTAAAATGCCAAATTCTGAGGTTGCAGGACAAGCAAGTGTCCTTATTTTTCCGGATTTAAATACTGGAAACAATACATATAAAGCAGTTCAAAGAGAAACAGGAGCACTAGCCATCGGGCCTATGCTACAAGGCTTAAACAAACCTGTAAATGATTTAAGCCGCGGTTGTACGGTTGATGATATTATTAATACGGTAGTAATCACAGCAATTCAAGCACAAGGATTGTAATAATAGTGTCAGGTTTTAAGTTTCAAGTTAAAAAATTAAACACAAACAACCTCCACTCCGGCCCTCTCTTTTGGAGAGGGATGGAGTGAGGAAAATAAATAAAATGAAAATAGTAATTATAAATTCTGGGAGTTCGTCTATAAAGTATCAATTAATAGAGATGCCATCAAGAGATGTCATCTGTAGCGGTATGATCGATAGAATAGGGTTGGACATTTCAAATATAACCTACAAAACAAATACAGATTCTTTAGAAGAAAATATACCTATTCCGAATCATAAGATTGGATTAGAAAGGATTGCGCAATTATTGATGGATGACAGTATTGGTGTAATCAAAAGTACCCAAGAGATAGATGTCGTAGGACATCGTGTCGTTCATGGTGGTGCTAGTTTCTCTAATACGGTTGTTATTGATTCGGCCGTAAAAGAAAAAATTAGACAACTTTTTGCATTGGCACCGCTCCACAATCCGGCTAACCTAGAAGGAATAAATGTAGCTTCAGCAATTTTTAAGGAAGCGCAGCAAGTCGCTGTTTTTGATACTGCTTTTCATCAGACGATTCCCGTTATAGCACATAAATATGCAATCCCAAATAAATTTCTAACAGAAAATAAAATTAGGGTGTATGGTTTTCATGGAACAAGTCATAAATACGTTTCTGAGAGAGCCATAGAATACTTGGATAAAAGTAATAAAATCATAACAATTCACTTAGGTAACGGTTGTAGTATGACTGCAATTAAGGATGGCGAAAGTATCGATCACAGCTTGGGTTTCGCCCCTTCAAACGGATTGATAATGGGTACAAGAAGCGGTGATATAGACCAGTCTCTTGTGTTTTACATGGTCAATATGCTAGGTTATTCTTTGGATGCAGTGAATAATTTATTATTAAAAGAAAGCGGTATGCTTGGGCTTACCGGTTTTAGTGATTTGAGAGATATAGAATCACAAGCTGAACAGGGAAATGCAGCGTGTCAATTAGCATTAGCTATGAATGCGTACCGAATAAAAAAATTCATAGGTTCATATACAGCGGTGATGAATGGTTTGGACGCCATTATTTTTACTGCTGGAATAGGGGAGAATTCGTCATACATTAGAAAATTGGTTTGTACAGATATGGACTATTTTGGTTTGGAATTAGATGATGTCAAGAATCAAATCAGATCTAAAGAAATGCGTGAAATAAACACACCAAATTCTAAAACTAAAATTATGGTGATTCCAACCAATGAAGAAATTGAGATTGCAAATCAAGTTTATGATCTTCTTTTGAATTAGTAGTGTCTTTTTTATTTTAACTTTTTCTAACCTTCGGTATGCGTACCAAAGGTTTTTTTATGTAGTATAAGTAATTACAGGAAGGCTTAAAAGGATATTAAATATGGTTTTAGTATTTTAGCTGTACTAAAAACAAAAAACAATAAAAATATGAAACATTTTTTATCAGCTATTCTATTTTTTGTCTTGAGCCTGCTTCAAGCACAAAGTGTAGCCTCTCCCTCAAAAAATATCACGTTGGACTTTAAGCTTAAAGAAAATGGTCAGCCTTCCTATACTGTACATTATAAAAATAAAGTCGTTGTCTTAGAAAGTGCAATGGGAATTAAATTGAAAGCGAAGCCGGCTTTAGACGCTAATTTTACAATGCAAGGAGTCGAAAATACTACTTTTAATGAAATGTGGGAACCAGTTTTAGGAGAACAGTCCACTATTACTAATCACTATAACGAATTAAAGGTTTCATTGATTCAAAAGGAAACAAACGTAAAAATGAATATCATTTTTAGAGTTTTTGATGAAGGTGTTGCTTTTAGATATGATTTTCCAAAACAATCAGAGCTTAATTATTTCATTATTTCTGATGAAGTTACTCAATTTAATTTGACTGATAATTATAAAACATTCTGGATTCCTGGCGATTTTGACAGTAATGAATATGAGTATAATGAGACGAAGCTTTCTGAAATTGACAATTCTAAAATTGACATGAATAATGGCATTGGAGTCAAATCAATTCCAGGAAAATACATTGTACAGTCTCCGTTGATGATGAAGTCCCCTGCAGGATTATACGTTAATATTTTTGAAGCAGCCGTGGTAAACTACCCAGTAATGCATTTGAATGTTGATGTAAAAAACTATAAATTAAATGCACAGTTAGTTCCCAATGCAATTGGAGATAAAGCCTATTTACAAACTCCCTGTGTTTCGCCTTGGAGAACAATAATGATTAGTGACGATGCTAGAGATATTGTAAGTTCTAAAATGATTTTGAATCTAAATGAGCCTTCCAAAATTGAAGATACTTCATGGATTAAACCTATGAAATATGTCGGGATTTGGTGGGAAATGCACGTTGGGAAATCTACTTGGGATTTTGCAGGTTCGCAAAACGCACAGAATTCATTGACACAAGAGTTATTACCGTCTGGAAAACATGGAGCAACTACTGAAAACACAAAAAGATACATCGACTTTGCCGCCAAAAATGGTTTTGACGGAGTCTTAGTTGAAGGCTGGAACGTAGGTTGGGAAGACTGGTTTGGTAATTGGAAAGAGGAAGTTTTTGATTTTGTTACTCCTTATCCCGATTTCGATCTTGCCGCTATTTCGGCTTACGCCAAATCAAAAAACGTAAAAATGATTATGCATCACGAAACATCGGGCTCTGTAGCAAATTATGAAAGACATTTAGATCGAGCAATGGATGTAATGAAAAAATACGATTACCCAGCTGTAAAAACAGGCTATGTAGGCAAAATAATTCCACGTGGCGAATTTCATGACGGACAAACGATGGTGAACCATTTTAACTTCGTGGCCAGACGAATGGCTGATAATAAATTGATGCTGAATTCGCACGAGTCTTCAAGACCAACCGGTTATGGAAGGACATATCCAAATTACATTGCTGCAGAAGCTGCTCGTGGAAATGAATTCAATGCTTGGAGTGTAGGTAACCCACCGATGCATGAAACCATTTTACCATTTACAAGACAGTTGGGAGGCCCAATGGATTATACGCCGGGGATCTTTGAGATTAAAATGAGTTATTATGACGAAAGCAAAACGGAGCAAGTTCATACAACCTTAGCGAAACAACTAGCATTGTATGTGACGATGTATTCTCCACTGCAAATGGCTGCAGATTTACCTGAAAACTATGAGAAATACATGGATGCTTTTCAATTTATCAAAGATGTCGCTGTCGACTGGGATCAAAGTATATACCTTGAAGCTGAACCCGGAGATTATTTAACCGTTGTTAGAAAAGCAAAAGGGAAAGAATCTTGGTTTTTAGGAGCAATTACTGATGAAAACGCCAGAAAATCAGAAATAAAATTGGATTTCTTAACCAAAGGACAAAAATATAAAGCAACAATCTACGAAGATGCTAAAGATGCCGATTGGAAAGAGAATCCGATCGCTTATAAAATCAAAACAGCAGTAGTAACAAATAAATCAAAAGTTAATTTGAACTTGGCACCTGGTGGAGGAACAGCAATAAGTTTCGAATTGATTAATTAGTCTATAAATTAGATAAATCAAGAAAAATAATTTTTATATCAAGAATCAAAAAATGAAGAAAACCATAATTTTAGCGCTATTCCTTTTTAATGGATTTGCACTTTTTGCCCAAACTAAAGAAGAACAAACTATCAAGGAAATCTATAAATCATCGCTAACAAATTCTAAATGTTATACTTGGTTGGATGATTTATCCAATAAAATCGGCTCCCGTTTATCGGGATCGGCCGGAGCGGAAAAAGCAGTAATATACACAAAAGCTGAAATGGAAAAGTTAGGTTTTGACCGTGTGTTTCTTCAGGAAGTGATGGTGCCAAAATGGGTTCGTGGCGAAAAAGAAACTGCGTATATCCTTGATAAAAAAAATAGAATATCGGTTCCTATTTGTGCTTTAGGTGGATCTATCGCCACTGCCAAAAGCGGTTTGACAGCAGAAGTAGTTGAAGTAAAAAGTTTTGAAGAACTAACTGCTTTAGGTAAAGATAAAATTAAAGATAAAATTGTTTTCTATAATCGCCCTATGGAGAACGAACAAATAGAGTCTTTTCATGCCTATTCCGGCGCAGTCGATCAACGATATGCTGGTGCACAGAAAGCCGCAGAGCTAGGAGCTGTTGGAACTATTGTACGTTCGATGAACCTAAGATTAGATGATTTTCCTCATACAGGAGCACAAAGTTATGGTGATCTTCCTAAATCACAATATATTCCTACAGCAGCTATTAGTACTAATGGTGCCGAGTTATTGAGTAAGAGTTTAAAAAACAATCCTAAATTGACTTTCTATTTCAAACAATCTTGTCAGCAATTTGACGATGTGTTATCGTATAATGTTGTTGGGGAATTAAAAGGATCTGAAAATCCGGACAACATAATGGTTGTAGGCGGACATTTAGATTCTTGGGATCTTGCTGATGGTTCTCATGACGATGGGGCAGGAGTAGTGCAAAGTATGGAAGTGGTCAATATTTTTAAAAACATAGGCTATAAACCCAAAAACACTATTAGAGTTGTTCTTTTTATGAATGAAGAGAATGGATTAAGAGGTGGTAATAAATATGAGGAATTGGCTCAAGCTAATAATGAAAACCACATATTTGCTTTAGAGAGTGATTCGGGCGGATTTAGTCCAAGAGGATTTTCATTAGAATGCAACGAAGCTAATTTTCAAAAAATAAGCAGTTTTTCAAAATTATTTGAACCATATTTAATACACAGTTTTGTAGAAGGACATAGTGGTTCTGATATTGGACCTTTAACCTCTAAAAACATTGTAAAAGCGGGTTTAAAACCAGATTCACAGCGCTATTTTGACTATCACCATGCAGCAAGCGATAAATTTGATGCTGTTGACAAGAGAGAGCTAGAACTGGGAGCCGCAACAATGGCTTCATTGATGTACTTAATTGACCAAAATGGAATTTTGAAATAATTATATTTCTTTTATTGATACCAAAAGCCACTAGAGTGATTCTTGTGGCTTTATTATTTTTAATTAAGGTGTAAACTATGTAGAAAAATTTACTACTTCTTTCTAAAGTATTTGAAATAGACCTAGAGTAAAGGTAAAATTAAGGCTCCGTTTTAGTTTCTTCTTCGTCTCCACCTTCTCCTAATAATAGAGATAAAGTCTTTAAGCTTTCTGTACGATCAGCAATTAGTTTTGCAATACTTGTAAATGGAATGAAGAGAATCATTCCTGCAGCTCCCCATAAAATACCTCCTGCAGTTATCATTATAATGATAACCAATGTATTAATTTTTAACCTACGGCCTACCGCTAAAGGAAATATTACATATGCTTCCAAGGCTTGAACAATTGAAAATACTACAATAACACCTATTGGATACCAAATGGAATTGAATGTTATCCAGGAAACAGCAATTGGTAAAAGAGAAGATATCATGATTCCTATGTAGGGAATAAAGGTAAGTATAGAGGCAATAAAACCAAACATAAATGGATGTGGCACACCAACAATTAGAAGACCAACACTATTTAAAAGTCCAACGATTATATAGACTACTAACATTCCTTTTATAAAGTTATAATAGGCACGTATGGTTTCAATCAGAACTTCATGAACTGTTTCCTTTTTGTCAGCTGGAAAAAGTTGATACAATACTTTTGCTAATATTCGACGATAATAAAGAATTAGAGCTGAAAAAACAGGGATGATTAATAGAAAAAACAAGGATTCTGAGAGCGAATATAGTGAGCTTCGAAGAAGTGAAAATGCCTGTGTACCTGAATTATTCATGGCATTTTTTAAAAAGATAACTTGTTCTTCTGTAGTTATTTTAAAACGCTCTGCAATAAAAACACTGAATTGATTCAAAGCTTCCAAAAGCTTTTTACTAAAAAGACCCCATTCATGAGAGAACTCATTAATTTGAAGAATAAGTAAATATACTATGATTCCAATGAATGAGATAACGATTAAAAGAGAGCTAATAATAGCGCCCATTTTGTTGATTCCTTTGCTTTCCATCCATTTACAAACTGGAAAAAGAATACAACTAATCAGTAATGAAAAACTAAGAGGAATGAAAAGTGTTCTTCCGTAATAAAGTATAAAACATATCAATACGATATATTGTAGTATTTCAAGTGTTGAATATTTACCGTTCCTGGCGAGATGTTTTGGTATTTTCGGAATTTCTATCATAACAGTTTTAAAATTAAACAAATATCAGGTTCTATTAGATCACTATTGCATTTTTCAAAACTCAAGCGTAACCTAATTCTCTATTTTTTTTTAATTCTTAAATGTGATTATAAATTTAGCGCCTTCATTAACCTTACTTTCCACTGCAATTCTTCCGCCTAAACTAGTGATGTGATTGTAGACCAAATACAATCCTATACCATTACTGTCACTGTTATGATGGAATTTTTCATACAATCCAAAAATCTTATCTTTCACCTTATTCATGTCAAAACCAAGACCTTTATCAGAAAAAATCAATTGATTCATTCCATTTATTTTTTTTGATTCGATGCGAATATAAGGTACTTGATTTATTTTTGAATATTTAATGGAATTGCTTAATAAATTCAAAAAAATACTTTTAATATATGCTTTATTAAAATTGATAATTTCAAAAGCTGAAAAGTCAACATTAATAATTGCTTTAGAATCTAGGACCAATGAATTTATGGAAATTAATACCTCGTTAAGAGATTCCTGTAAATTTATTTCTTCGATTTGAGTATTTATATTTTCATTTTCAATGAGTTGATCGATGGAATCATTCAAAGTGTTTTTCAAATTTTCACTGGTCAATTTAAGAATATTTACTAATTCTAGAGTTTCTGGATCGTTAATTGTCGAAACGTCAATCAGGTTAAAAACAGACAGTAAATTATTGATAGGAGATTTTAAATCATGGGATGTTTTATGAGATAATACGGTAAGTTCCTTATTAATTTGGGTCAAGTTGGCAAGGAGTAGATTACGTTCTTTTTCGATTCTTTTGGTATGGGTAATGTTTTTAGCAATGGCATAAACTAATTTCTCAGACACAACTGGCATCGATGTCCAAGATAACCAGATAATTTCTCCAGCTTTGGTCAAATATCGATTTTCAAAGTTAAAGAGGGGAATATTTTTGTATACTTCCTCCCTAGTCTCTATTGTGTTTTTAAGGTCTGGCTCATAAACAAAACTATTGATCGGTTTTGCATACAACTTCTCGTCAGTGTACCCTAATAATTTAGAAACTGCTGGGTTTACTCTTTTCAAATAGCCATCATATCCAGCTATACAGAGTAAGTCGGCCGATAAATCAAAAAATTTCTCGAAGTTATCGAAACTATCATAATTATCATTTATCACAGTTTCTTCTGCTCGTTTCATTTTTTCCATTCTCATAATAATAAAGCCTAGTCAATAGCAAAGGCCAGTTTTATAATTGATATACTAAAGTAACTATAAATTATTAGATAACGCACATACACAGCTAAAACTATAAGAATGAAGTATTATTTGCGCTAAGAATTCTGTTTTGAATAGAAAAAGGAGATTGTCTTTATCAGACAATCTCCTTTTTAATTATTTGTAACTGCATTTTTTTAAATTCTAGCAGTACCATTTCTTATTGGATTACAAAAGTAATATGATATCTATTATCAAGTAGTTGCTAAAAAAATTAAAATGAATTAACTGTTTTTCTGATGGCCACAAGTTTAGTCATTAACGCCTCAAAATAATCCAAATGCAGCATGTTTGCACCATCACTTTTGGCATTAGCTGGATCAAAATGAGTCTCTATGAAAATTCCATCAACGCCTACTGCAATTCCAGCTTTAGCAATTGTTTCAATCATATCTGGTCTCCCACCTGTTACACCAACCGTTTGATTGGGCTGTTGTAATGAATGTGTTACATCCAATACTGTAGTTGCATACTGTTGCATCGTAGGAATTCCTCTGAAATCAACAATCATGTCTTGGTAGCCAAACATAGTTCCACGATCCGTCACCATTACATTTCCATTGTTACAATCTAATACCTTTTGCACGGCATGTTTCATGCTTTCGGGACTCATAAATTGTCCTTTTTTCAGGTTTACTACTCTTCCTGTATTGGCTGCAGCCACAACTAGATCAGTTTGACGAACCAGAAAAGCAGGAATTTGAAGTACATCCACATATTGAGCGGCCATATCAGCATCTTCATTCGTATGAATATCAGTTACGGTAGGAACCCCAAAAGTTTCAGATACTTTTCGAATGATTTTTAACGCTTTTTCGTCACCAATTCCTGAAAAACTGTCAATTCTTGAACGATTCGCTTTTTTAAATGAACCCTTAAAAACGTAAGGAATTTGTAATTTGTCAGTGATGCCAATTAATTTTTCAGCAATACGCATCGCCATTTCTTCACCTTCTATAGCACATGGCCCAGCAAGTAAAAAAAAGTTACCGCTATCTGTATGTTTAATTTGAGGAATATCTTGTATGTTCATAATAGTTTTTTTTGAAAGTGCAAAGATAGTTATGATTTGCAACTTAATTTTAGATTTTATTTCTTTTTTCAGAAGCTATTTCCTGCTATTCGCTTGTATCTTACTGTTTTTAAAGAAAAACCAGTAAGGATATCGCTTCTATCAGGGCTAGGGGAATCGCGATTATATTTAAAACTTTTTTAAACTCAGGCCCAGAGGTACCATTAAGGCTCCCTTTTCATAAATGTTTATATAGAGAACAATAGGTTTCTTTTGACCCTCCCATGTTATTTCATAGGCATCCAGAAACCCAGCACCCATTTCGCTTCTTTTCGTAGGAAACGGACAACAACTTTCTACTTTTTGGAAAGTGATTTTTTCGCCTTTGGGTCCGGCCAATGCATTTAGAAAGCGTGCTTGATTTATAGCGTCGTCTTTAGTACTTCTAAAAAAAATATTTATTGGATAGTCCTTGTTGTAACCATATTTTGCATCCTTGCTATATTCAGTAATTATAAATGTATTATTCCTTGATACTTGGGGGATAGGAGCATTGTCATCTACGTTTTGCAAAGTAGATTTCGTGCTTACGCAAGAAACGGAAATAACGAGTAAAAAAATAAAAAATACTGTTTTTTTCATGTTTTATAAATATTGTAGGTTCCATTTGAGGTTTAAATATAAGGTATTGATTATCTTTTCTATCATTACTTTATAAGATACAAATATAGAGGAAACAGAACTCTTAAAATAATTGTGTCGTAAATTGTGATTACTATAAAAGTTAGAATCCCTACTTTTGCAAAAATTAAATTAAAAAGATGAATATTATTTTTCAAACATGGCCGTGGTATGTATCCGGTTTTTTGATCGGCATGATCATGCTTTCCTTAATATATTTCGGAAAAACATTTGGTATGTCTTCTAATCTACGCTCTTTATGTTCTATGACTGGCTTAGGAAAACGTGTTGCTTTTTTTGACTTCGACTGGAAAGCACAGCGTTGGAATTTAATCGTGGTTTTAGGTGCGATGATGGGAGGTTTTGTAGCGGTTCAGTTTATGAGTGATCCTTCAAATGTTGCTATAAATACAAAAACTATTGCGCAGTTGGCACAATTGGGAATCGATGCTCCAAACGGAAAACTGATGCCGGACGCCCTTTTCGGTCCTGCTGTTTTTAATTCGCCAAAAGGTATTTTAATCTTATTAATAGGAGGCGTTTTAATCGGTTTTGGAACTCGTTATGCAGGTGGTTGTACTTCAGGTCATGCTATTTCTGGTTTGAGTAACTTGCAAATTCCTTCTCTAAAGGCCGTTATAGGATTCTTTATCGGAGGATTGATTATGGCTTATTTATTATTCCCTTTAATTTTCTAAAATATGAAAGTAATAAAATATTTATTGGTTGGTTTTGTATTCGGAATTGTACTCACAAAATCAGAGGCAGTTTCTTGGTACCGAATCTATGAAATGTTTCAGTTTCAGTCGTTTCATATGTACGGAATCATTATGACTGCCATTGGTACAGGAATCATTGGAATCCAAATAATAAAAAGAAGAAACGTAAAAGACATCAAAGGATTAGCAATTGAAATCCAAGATAAAGAACAAGGATCTGCACGATATTGGATCGGCGGATTGTTTTTTGGATTGGGTTGGGCACTTGTAGGAGCTTGTCCAGGCCCTATATTCATATTACTGGGTGCCGGTTTCTGGAGTGTCGGTATTGTTCTTTTCGGAGCTCTGTTAGGAACGTATTTATATGGAGTTTTAAAAGATAAGTTGCCTCATTAATTATAGCGGCATTAACCAACTAAAAAATAGCATTTTCTAAAAATTGAGAATGCTATTTTTTTTATTTAATTTTAAAATTCCTACTACAATTAGATATTGCGCTACAAGATAAGTTATCATGATTAGAAAAGAACTCAATACAACGGGTTGATAAAACTTATTGAAGGCCAGAATACTGTCTGAACTTATAAATATAATGGCACCTATCAAAACATACCAATTTGCGGGTTCTTTCCATATTAGGAAACCTTTAAAAGCAAATAATAGCATTGTTGAGATAACCAGCGCATAAACAAAAACAGGAATAGTTAGATCACCAAGGCTTGGCAATAGCACGGCAATCATTACAACTAAATACATTATAATTGCAGTAACACCCATCCAGAAAATAGCTTTATTTTTTGTGTTTTTTGGTTTAATTTGTTTGTTAAATAGTAGAATATATCCAATATGAGAAATTAAGAAAGCGATTAAACCCACGATGAAATACAGCTCATCTCTATCAGCAAATAAAAGGATAATATCTCCAAACCAAGAAAAACTTAAAGCCGTTAATAGGTACTGTTTCGAAGGGAAATCACTATGAAAATAAACACCCAGCAATAAAAATGGAATCAAAAAGGGTTTAATAAACCAAGCAATGCTTTCATAACCCAAGAGTATAATCAAGAGGTAGATAGCACTTATAATAAGATAACTTTTTAATAACAATGTGTCTTTCATAGTTGATATTTATATATTGAAAAGTATTGTATTCTTTGTTTTAAATTCAAAAGCTACAAAATAAATTGCCATTGCTAATGAAAGTAGTAGGTAACCGACAATGATATAATTCCCAAATAAAAATAAAGAATTTAACCCAAACCAGTCTCCAAAATAATAAATAATACCTAAACCAAATAAAAAACGTATGGTTTCCCAATAAACAGCGAAACGACTTTCATCCATCAATTCACTGTAGCTATATATAGTTATGAATATAAACAATCCGTAGATGAAAATAGCTGGCAAGCCTATTTGACCAATGTTATTAAATAAAAAACTGACAAGTAATAAGGTTATGAAAACTTTTGTAACCGACCAATAAATAAGTTTTGACGAAGCTTTAGTTCCATATTTATCAAAAGAATATACGTTAGTAATCTTGTTTACCGGATACTTTTCTTCAAAATTTTCTGGACGCCATCCGGTGGGTTTAAACCAAATTGTAAATTTATCTTTCCAGTTCTCGGCACGCCAAGCATCAGAAATTAATAGGCTCAAATGTTGAAAGTTAATCCGTATTGGATTCCAGGTTTGTGCTGGTCTTGTAATGCCAAAGACAGGAGGCACAGCTTCCAATTCCTCTTGGAAAGTATTAAATAATTTATCCCAAATAATAAAAATCTGAGAATGATTTTTGTCGATATATTCTGGGTTGATAGCGTGATGTACTCTATGGTGCGATGGTGTTACAAGGATGTGTTCTAAAACCCCCATTTTTTTAATATGCTTGGTATGATACCAAAATTGTAAAAACAACTGAATGGGAAGCGTTATGGCAATCACAGCAGTGGGAACTCCTATAATAGCTGCGGGAATAAGTAAAAAAGTGAATAGATTTACAAAACTGGAAACGGTTTGCCTTAAAGCACAGGCGAGATTAAATTCCTCGCTGCTATGATGAATGGCGTGTTTGTTCCAAAAGAAATTTACTTGATGCGCAATACGATGCGTCCAATATCCGTAAAAGTCGATGATGACAAAAGCGACTAAATAAGTAATAATGTTGGCTTCCAATTGAAAAATAGCGATTTTAGATACCATCCAGCCATAGGAAATAAAAGTAATGCTAAGACCTAATACATCTTTTACGGCATTAGTAATTCCAGAACTGATACTGGAAACACTGTCCATTATAGGAACGCTATCTTCTCCTTTATAACTACCATAAATTTTTTCTAGTACTATCAGTACAAAGAAAAGAGGCATTGCAATTAGTAATATTTTACCATATTCTTCCATAAAAACATTCTATTTTATCCAAATATATAATAAAATAGAATGTTTTTTGAAAAATTTATAAAAAAAGTACCAAAAAACTATTAATTTTGACTCTAACGTAATTTAGATTATTTCGGCGCTTAATCCTGCTTCCAGTAAACTAGTACATTGTGGCTTTAATTTATTAAGAGGCCCCGTTTTTACGGTACATTTTCCATTATAATGAACAATTAGAGAACATTGCTCTGCTTGCTCTGGAGTGTGTTCACAAACACGCATTAAGGTGTCGATTACATGGTCGAAAGTGTTGACGTCATCATTGTAAACTATGATTTCGTTATTTTTAGAGGTCACTGCTTTAACACTAACTTTTTCTCTTATTTTTTCTTTTGTACTCATTTTTAAATAATTTAAGGGTTAGATAAAAATATAGTTTAACTTATCGTTTTTTAAAAATACAAAATATAAAATTTTGCAAAGTTTCAAAGGGAGTTTTATGATCTTCATTAATGCATTTTAGTTTTTGAAAAGCGACTTGAAATTGTTGCTCCAGTGCCGTTTCCGTATATTGTTTAATCTCAAGACCACTACATTTTGTAGGGCCTTTATCTGAAAAAGTACCAATTATTAAAAAACCACTAATCCATTTTTGAGCAGTTTTAAAATAATTGATTCTTTCATTATCAGTAGTTAAAAAATGAAATGTAGCTCGGTCGTGCCAAACATCATAAATGATATCAGGTTTGAAATCATTAATGTCTGAAACAATCCAATGTACTTTATTTGCTTTTTCTCCTAAGCGAATCTTTGCTCTTTCTAATGCTTTTACCGAAATATCCAAAACAGTGATGTTTTCATATCCCTCTTGTAATAAATGGTCGACCAGTTTACTGTCGCCGCCACCGATATCGATTATTTTGGCAGATTTTCCTAGTTGTGTTTCTCGTATAAAATCTAGAGAAGTTTTAGGGTTTTCCTGAGTCCAACTCACCTCATTAGGCATTTTAGTCTCATAAACGGTCTCCCAATGATTTTTTCGGTCGATTTCCATTGCTCTAAGTTACGTACTATTTTACGTATTTTAACGAAACCCAATTGTTTCTTTCAAATTTTTTAACATAAGTCAACCCTTTTTCTGTGCAGGAAGCATCAATAAATGGGATGTCTTGTTCATAGAAACCGCTTAAAAGAAGTGTTCCTTTTGGGTTTAAGCAATCTGTGTAGCTTTGCATGTCGTTCAACAAAATATTTCTGTTGATGTTGGCAATAATTAAATCGTATTTCTTGTCTTTTAATAAAGAGGCATCTCCTTCGTAAACTGTGATATGTTCACAATTATTACGTTCTGCATTTTCGATAGAATTCAAATAACACCAGTTATCAATATCAATAGCATCAATTGGTTGTGCACCTTTCATTTCAGCAAGAATAGCTAAAATGGCTGTACCGCAACCCATATCTAATGTTTTCATTCCTGAAACTTCTGTTTCTAACAAGTGCTGAATCATCATATGTGTCGTCTCGTGATGTCCTGTTCCAAAACTCATTTTAGGCTCAATTAGAATATCAAATTCAGCATCCGTTTTTGGGTGAAAAGGAGCACGTACATGACAATTTCCTTCGACATCAATTGCCTCAAAGTTTTTCTCCCATTCTTCATTCCAGTTTACCTGATCTATTTCTTCAAAAGTATATTCGATATTAAATTCTTCAGATTGTAAAATTTGAATGTTCTCCAAGATCGTTTCGTCCCATAAGTCCTTTTGTACAAAAGCAGAGATTCCTGTCTCCGTTTCAGTAAAACTTTCAAAAGCAGTTTCACCTAATTCAGCGATCAATATTTCAGAGCCTAATTCCTTTGGTTCAACCGTAAAATGGTAACCGATATATATGTTTGACATGTTTAATTTTTTTGCAAAGGTACTATTTCCTTTTTATTGAATAATATAAAAATAAAAAAAGCGGTAAAATCAATTACCGCTTTTCTTGTATTTCAAATAATGAGCTTAAATTGCATTGACAATCGCTATGAAATCATCTGCTTTTAAAGCTGCACCACCTATAAGACCGCCGTCTACATCTAGTTTAGAGAAAATTTCTTTTGCATTTTCTGGTTTTACGCTGCCTCCATAAAGAATAGAAACATCTTCCGCAATATCGCTTCCGTATGCTTTACGAACTGTTTCTCTTATGAATTCATGCATTTCTTGTGCTTGTTCTGGAGAAGCAGTTTCACCTGTTCCAATAGCCCACACTGGCTCGTATGCTAAAATAACATTTCCCCAATCTGAAGCTTGAATGTTGAATAATCCATCTCTCAATTGATTTTCTACTACATTGAAATGGTTCTTAGATTGACGGTCTTTTAATTCTTCTCCAAAACAAAAAATCACAGTCATGTCGTGCTCTAAAGCTGTATTTACTTTGTTTGCAATCAAGGCATCCGTTTCATTAAAAATCGCTCTGCGTTCTGAGTGTCCAAGAATTACAATATTCACACCGACGTTTTGCAACATATCAGCAGATATTTCTCCTGTAAAGGCACCACTTTCCGCTTGATGCATATTTTGAGCAGCAACATCAATGTTAGTAAATTCTAAATGATCAACCGCTGTAGCCAGATTAATGAACGTTGGAGCTACAATTACTTGTACTTCAGTTTCAAGAGGCATTTTATCGATCAATTCATTCAACAAATCTTCCGTTTGCTCAGCATTTTTATGCATTTTCCAGTTTCCTGCAACTATCTTTTTTCTCATTTCAATTCGTTTTATTTAGTTCTTAGTTTTTAGTTTTTTTTCGAAATAGCATTATTTTAAGTCAGCTAAAGTTTCGTTGATTTTATCGAAATCAGTTTCTATGGCACGGTACAAAACAATTTTACCTGTTTTATCTACAATAATATATCTTGGAATCCAATCTAAATCAATTGCTTTTGCAAAAATGCCTTCCATCTGATCATTGGCCATAAAATGATCCCCCTTTAGTTCGTGTTTATCGATACCTATTTTCCATTTATCCGCCGTTTTATCCATGGAGATAAATACGTAGGCTACATCGGGATTATTTGCTTGTAGTTCCTTAATTTTTGGCATTGCTTTTACACAATCGCTACACCATGAGGCCCACATTTCTATGACTACCGTTTTTCCTTCGTGTTTCTTTAAAATATCTTGAAAAGCAACTTGACTTCCATCAGTTGCTAATACTGTTTCTGATAAAGCTTCTTTAGAAAATTCGGTTTTACCCGTATTTGATTTAGAACAAGAAAGTGCAAGGAATGCAATTACTAAAGCAACTATTTTTTTCATTTTTATATTTTTAACAAAGTTAAACAAACAATCTAATTTGGGTATGCAGATTAAGAAAAATTGAATATCCTCCTTTTAAATAACAAAACTGCGTGGTTTGGTTATGAAACTAAGATTGAAATCGTAATAGTTGGACTTAAAAAAATTCTGTTAGAACTTGATGACTGATTTTATCTATAAAACTATCTGAAATTTCAATTTTAGATACTACGATAGTCTAATTTTAGGATCAAGATAGGCATAAATAATATCGACCATAATGTTGATAACGACAAATGTTGTCGAAATTACCAAAACTGAACCCATTATTACAGGCAAGTCTAAATTGTTCAAAGCTTCCACTATTTCTTTTCCTAATCCATTCCATCCAAAAATAAATTCAACAAATACTGCACCGGCAAGCATTGAAGCAAACCATCCAGAAATTGCAGTAACGACAGGATTTAAGGAGTTTTTTAAGGCGTGTTTTCTAATGATTTGATATTCAGATAGTCCTTTGGCTCTTGCAGTACGGATATAATCTTGACCAAAAGTCTCCAATAAGGAGTTACGCATCAATTGAATCACCACTGCCAAGGGACGAATTCCTAAAACCACTGCCGGTAAAATAATATTTTTCCATTGGATATAGCTTCCTTCGCCAAAATCGTCTACTTCATACAAGCTTCCCGTCATGTTCAGGTGGGTATATTTTTGCAACACAAAACCAAATAACCAGGCAAACAAAATAGCACTAAAAAACGAGGGAATACTCATTCCCAATGTGCTTACCAGCGCAATTAAACGATCGATCCAGGTGTCTTTGTGCAAGGCCGAAATGATTCCAAACAGAATCCCAAATACAATAGCGATTACAATGGCAAAAAAGGCCAATATCGCTGTGCTGGGTAGGGTGTTTCCAATGATTTCTGACACTTTCTTTCCGCTTTTCTGAAAACTTTCCCTCAGATAAGGAGTCTTAATGACCATATTTACATTCGAAAAACTAAATAATTGTGTCGCATTGTATTTGTCTTCGCTCAAATAAGTATAATCCGATTCGGTTTTACTGTGTAAGGAAATAGGAGAGAGGTCATTGAGATAATAAAAATATTGGGTAGCAATAGGTTTGTCAAAACCATACTTCCTTTTAATCAATGCCAGTTGCTCTGAATTTTCATTTTGATCTAGCATCATTCTTGCAGGATCTCCGGGCAAAACATTAAATAAAAAGAAAATGACCGTAATCACGCCATAAAGTGTGAGCAGTGCATATCCGAATTTATTTAAAAAGTATTTAAGCATTGGTATTTTTCTACAGTCAAATGCCTAAAGTTCTCGGGTAAAATATTTTTTTACGCGAGAACTTTAGGCTTCTGGCTTATTTATAATTTCAAATCTTTGATGTCGTTGTAATGAACTTTTTGTTTAATAGTTCCTTCCTCTAGAACTACAATACTTGGATTAGCTCTTTCAATTGTTTTTAAAGCTATTGCGTCACAAGTATAGAAGTCAAAAGTAAGACCATATTTCTTCTTAGCTTTTTCAATTTCTTCTACTGCAGAGTTTGTCATTCCAATTACTTTGTATCCTTTGGCTTTAGCTTCCTGGTTTAATTTCTCCAGTTTTTCCATACCACCTTCTTCTGCTATGGTTAAGTCATAAGTTACAAACATTAGCAATTTAGGTTCTACTAACAATTCTTCTTTATAATCTGAATCGTCTTTCATCATCGTAAAATCATGAATAGGAGGAACGTAACCTTCGATGATTACCTTGTCTTTTCGATCTACAAAAGTGGCTCCTTCAGGAAGATTCATCAAGTCATCTGTCGAAAATTCTTTATCTACTCCATTTACTTTATAAATAAAAATCATTTCTACAACAGACTGTGGCGCACCTTCAGGAATTTCCATTGCTTTTTGGATATTGGTTCCTACTTTATAAGGGCGAAAGTCAATTAAAGGCAAATGATTAAGTACCCATACTGCCATAAACATACACAAGATGATACTGGCATAGGCTATTATGTTTTGGGCGCTGTTTGCAAAAAGAGGTTTTACTAATTTTTGATTAATGAATAAAATAAGGATGAAGAATAATAAAACGATATCCTTTGTAAAAGACTCCCAAGGCGTTAGATGTAAGGCGTCACCAAAACAACCGCAATCTTTTACAACATCATAATAAGCAGAATAGAACGTTAAGAATGTAAAAAACACAATCATAAGCAACAGGCTTCCAATTGTGAATTTAGATTTGTATCCTATCAGTAGCATTACACCAAGAACCACTTCGACAATGACTAAAAACAGAGCCAAGCCTAGTGAAAACGGAACTAAAAATGGAATGTTAAAAACAGGTTCTCCAAAATATTCAGCTAGTTTATAGGAGAAACCTACTGGGTCGTTTAGTTTTATTAATCCTGAAATGATGAAAAGTAAGCCAACGAATATTCTAGAGAATTGAGTAATTATGTTTTTCATTTTTATCTTTTTTTTATTTAGCAAAATCCATTAGTATTAGTGCAAATATGGAGTAATTAATCATGTCTTGATAATTGGCATCAATGCCTTCTGATACAATTGTTTTTCCTTTGTTGTCTTCGATTTGCTTTACGCGAAGTAATTTTTGCAAAATCAGATCTGTTAGGGAACTCACGCGCATCTCGCGCCAAGCTTCACCATAATCATGATTTTTATTTTCCATCAACTCTTTGGTTAGTTTGACTTTAGCATCATATAATTCGGTTGCTTTTTTAACATCTAAATCTGGCTGATCTGCTACTCCAAGTTCCAATTGGATTAAAGCCATTATCGAATAATTGATGATTCCGATGAATTCACCAGTTTCGTCTTCGTTTACTTTTCGAACCTCATTTTCCTGTAAACTGCGTATTCTTTGTGCTTTTATGAAGATTTGATCCGTTAATGAAGGCAATCGTAAGATGCGCCAGGCACTGCCGTAATCAGTCATTTTATTGATAAATAGCAAACGACAAATTGCAATTACGTTATCGTATTCTTGAGAAGTATTCTTCATTATTGATGTATATTTGTCTAAAATTTCCTCAAAAATAGGAATTAATTTTAAAAGGTTTAAAGTTTCAGGTTTAAAGTTAATGGAATAGTTGAGTTTTGCATTTGAACAACTTTAATCTTTAAACATAGAAAACTTTAAACAAGTAAAACCTTAAACAAAAAATTAATGACAATTAACTGTAAAGGACAACTTATCGATTTATCAATTCCTAAAGTAATGGGGATTTTGAACGTGACACCCAATTCGTTTTTTGATGGAGGAAAGTACAATGATGAAAGTGAACTATTGACTCAAGTTGACAAAATGATTAGTGATGGCGCGACTTTTATTGATATTGGGGCATATTCCAGTAAACCTAGTGCAGAATTTGTTTCAGAAGGAGAGGAATTGGGTAGAATCATTCCTGCAGTTCAATTGATCTTAAAACATTTTCCGGAAGCCTTGCTTTCTATCGATACTTTTAGAAGTGAGGTAGCCAAAGCCTGTATTGAAAATGGCGCTGCTATTATAAATGACATTTCTGCTGGAAATCTAGACGATGAAATGTTTGAAGTCATTGCCAAATATAAGGTTCCGTATATTATGATGCATATGCGTGGCACCCCGCAAACGATGCAGAGTATGACCCATTATGAAGATATTCTCAAAGAAATACTGTTCTATTTTTCAGAAAAAGTCAATAAGGCGAGGAGTTTAGGGATTAACGATTTGATTATTGATCCTGGTTTTGGCTTTGCCAAAACGATTGACCAGAACTATGAAGTACTTCGAAAAGCAGAATTATTTCAACTACTGGAATTACCTTTATTAGTGGGAGTCTCTAGAAAATCAATGATCTATAAAACGCTGAATAACAGTGCTAAAGAAGCTTTGAACGGAACCACGGTTTTAAATACCATTGCCTTGACTAAAGGAGCCAAAATTCTCCGCGTTCACGATGTAAAAGAAGCGATAGAGTGTGTGCTACTTTGGAAAAAAATTAATTTATAAATAGGATAGGAGCGTGCCAGAAATTCGAGGTAAACACGAATGCATTAATGTCAAACCAAGTTTAATGACTCAAATAAAAACCCAAAAACGGAATTGTTTTTCTGTTACTTTTAAAAAATAAATAATATCTACATATGAAATATTTAAGTTTAGTTATCGTTTTTCTAATAGTGTCTTGCGGAAATAAAGAAGATATCTTATTGCCAAAATCCAATGTAACAGTAGTAAGCAATGTTGTTGATCACTCGGCCATTTATATTTTTTTTAGAATAAGCGGCAAAGATACTTTGGCGGAAGTAAACCGAAAAAATAGCATTATCACAACCAATTGGATTCTTAATATTGACAAGCGCTTGCCGTTGAAATTAGTTATTCCTGAGGTAGTGAAATTACAAGATAAGAAACGCAAAGAAAAAGCCCATAAAAATGAAAAGGCTGAGAATTATTATTCTTATGCAGATAGTATCGGGAAGAATATGGCTTTTATTCCTTTCACGAAGGTGTATTATAAAATGGAGAAACCAATTGGAACTATTATCTATTTCGATAAAAAAAATGAAATTTTAATTGAAAATAATGTTATTAAAAGAGAAAAGATTAAAGAGATGTTTACCACGATATTGCCAAAAGAATTAGCTAATAATTTTATTTTTATGTTTGATAAAAACATGAGCTACGCAATGTACATTCAAAATAAGATTTTTATTGAAAGTTTGAGATTGGATATTAAGAATAGAGAGGAGTTTGTGTATTAAAAGACACGATACTGAATACTGAAAGACTGAACGATGATCACTTTTTATTGGTGATGATACGGTTCATTCTTTAAAATAGTAAATCCACGATATAGTTGTTCGATAAAAAACAAACGCACCATTTGATGAGAGAATGTCATTAACGAAAGCGAAATCTTTCCTTGTGCTTTGGCGTAGACCGTATCAGAAAAGCCATAAGGTCCACCAATTACAAATACTAACGTTTTTATGCCAGAATTCATTTTCTTTTGCAGTTCTTCAGAGAATCCTACACTTGAAAAATTCTTTCCATTTTCATCCAATAGGATCAATTGATCAGTTGGGGATATTTTTGCCAAGATTAATTCACCTTCTTTCTCTTTCTGTTGGCTTTCAGATAAGTTTTTCACATTCTTAATATCTGGGATAACCTCTAAGTCAAACTTGATATAAAAAGACAATCGCTTTGTATAATCGTCAATTAAGGATTGTAATGCTTTATTATCTGTTTTGCCAATGGCGATCAATTTGATGTTCATTAGAATTTATTTTAAAGGAAAATTGGCTTCAAAAGTTTTAAATCTCAAGTCAAGATCTTTTAATAATTGTTTTTTTACCTTATCATCCTGTATAAAGCTGTAGTTTATACTGTTGTACACATATTGCTTGATATCAGCATAGGATATGTCTTTGTATCTCTTAGCCAATAAAACATATTGTTCAGTCATATTAGATCGCAATATCCCGGCATCATCTGTACTGATAACGATGGGAACTCCAAACGCTTTGTATAGAGAAATTGGGTGGCGGTTTTCTTTGACTTTCAAAATGAACTCATTGCTTACTAGATTGATTTCAATAGCAATCTTGTTTATTGCCATGTAGCGTAACAACTCGTATGATTTTGCTTCGTACGCCATGTCAACTCCATGTCCAATACGATTGGCTCCAGCCGTATAAACAGCATCGTTAATATGTGAGGTCAGATCTTCAGGTTGAACCAGTCCTAAGGTGAGCTCGCCCGCATGCATCGAGTATTTTACATCAGGAAATTTAGTATGGCAATAGTTGAACATTACCATGTGCAACCAATAATCTTTCATCGAGGTTTCACCGTCTTCTGGCGAAACAATATTAACACCAGCCATTAGCGGACTGCTATCGGCTGAGATAAAAGCGACGACTAAATTTTTAAATAAATCCACAGGTTCCATAAAACGCAATACAAAATTTTGATAACGCATCGTGAAACGTTCATCGTCAATTTTCAAATCGGTGTGTAGTTTAGTTACAAAGTTCGTGTTGAAATCCTTCGCATCTGCCACTGCATCTCTTTTTAGCATTGTGCTGTAAAGCGTATCAAGAAGTGATTTTACTCCTTTTTCGTTTCTGTTGTTTGCCAATTGTCTTAATTGGGTATTAAAACCTAATAGATCAGCGGTATTAATTTTAGAAGGGATAGTCGAGAATTCGGTTTCAATATAACTCACGTTTTCCTTGATTGCTCTGTTTTTTAGTTCCAATAAGCCTTCGCCAAAATGACCTGCAATTGCTGGACTAAACTTGCCAAAAGACTCAAAAAACAATTTGTCTGATGGGTAACTCACGTGGTTATAGTCTTTGATAGACCATTTTTCCATTATTTTTTGTTTGTAAACGCCAAGTTCACCGCGATTATTTATCGTAGAAAATTTTTCCCAGGTTCCAGTGGCTGGTTTTTCCTTAAGTACTTCCATAGTGGTGGTATTGAGGTAAAAATCTTCGGTGATGGCATCTTCCAATATCGGTTCGGCATAGATGGAACCACTAAAATGATGGTGTAAGTCGCCTCCTTTTGGCATTTGGGAAAAGAAAGCCGTTAGTTCAGCTTCATTATTTCTAATTTTCTCTAAATAAAGGCTAGGGGATTGGGAGTAACTTAGATTCAGCATTGCCGAAAAAAGAAGCGTATAAATTAATTTCATAGTATCTGTTTTTTTGTGGTTCCGATAATTATCGGTAAAATTCCAGTAAAGGAATTCATTTTGGATACCTGAATTCCAGTTTGGGTATCTTCATATAGGTGCCAAGTGTTCGATTCAGAATAAATTGGAGGCAAATATAAGCGATTAAACGTATAAAAAAAATAACCAGAATAAATTACTCTTTCTTCAATTTTATATTAAACGCAGGTGCTTGGTATTTTTTGTCCAAATAACTTTCAGGAATCGTGGTTCTGCTTCCATCTCTCGCAGCACGGTAATGCGGCGACATGATTTCAATTCCTCGTTCATTGCACACATCCTGGATATTTTGATGTAGATCAGAGTAGATTGCCGCTTGCTTGTTAGGCTCTTTGATATACGCATTGATCTCATAAGAGACGTAGAAATCATCTAGGCTGGTTTGTAACACAAAAGGTTTTGGTTCTTGTAAAATTAAGGCCGTTTGTGAAGCAGCGTCAATCAAAGCTTGATGCATCTCTTTCCAAGGCACATCGTAACCAATAGTTACTGTGGAGTGAATAATCAACCCTTTTTCAGGAGCATCGCTACTGTAATTGATGGTATGGCTGCTCATTACGGTCGAGTTAGGAATAGAGATAATTTCGTTTTTAATGGTTCGTATTCGGGTGACCAATAAAGATTTTTCGATAACATCGCCTATCACGTCCCCGATTTTTACGCGGTCACCAATTTTAAACAAACGCATGTACGTCAGTATCAAACCGGCAATAATATTAGAAAGTGATCCTGCTGAACCAAAGGTAAAAAGGAAGCCCAAGAAAACAGAAACTCCCCTAAATATGGGTGAATCACTTCCTGGAAGATAGGGAAAAATCACGATTAACATAAATGCAAAAACTATGACACGAACAATCTGATAGGTCGGGTTTGCCCAATCGGGGTAAAAGCCAGGCAATTCTAAATTCCCTTTTTCAATTTCGTCTTTAAGGTAATTAATCCCCTTCAATACATAGCGAAACACAAAAATAATAACCAATATCGTAATCAAATTAGGCAGGTAATTCCAAAAACCGAGCCCCATCTTTTTAAGAGGATTTAAAATATACCCAAAAAGGGTAGAAGCGAAGCCTTTAGTCCATGGAAAAATTCCAAAGAGAATAGGTAAGGCAATATAAACTAGTAATGCTATTACTAACCACTTTAAGGTCCTATTGACATTAAGTATTGCATTTACCTGTTGATTGACATCAAATAAAATAAAGTTCCTGATTTTTATTCCGTGTATTCGTTTACCTTCTTGTAGTTTAATTTTATATGCTGTCCAATTAAAAAACTTTTTTAAATAGGAAATTAGTACAAACATTATAATCAAGACAAGTAACGCTAGTCCGATTTCCTTGGCTAATGTGGCTAGGTTAGTTTCGTTTTTGTATTTGATAATAGCGGCATTAATGAGTACTTTGTATTTCTTGGCTAATTCCTGCTTTGTACTGTTGTTCCAAAGAGCATCATTTTCAGAAATACTCATGATAATGCTTTCGCCATTCACTAAATCAAAGGTCGTTTCTGCTTCTGCGATTTTGATGGAATCTGCTTTGAATCCCAATTGATCTGCAAGATTTTTTATTCGAACACTGATAACATTGGCTCTATCCTTAGCCGAGAAGCTGCCTAGTTTACTGTAGACATTAAACAGTGTGTCATTAAAAAATCCAGTCACGGGATAGCCTTTTGCGGTGAGACGCAAAGAATGGATTTGTGCTTTTTTTTGGGCAAGACGTACGGATTCTTTTTCGCGCAACGCCATTAACTTTTTTTCTAGATCTTCCTTTTTTAGATTATCGGTTGTTTTTAAAGAGAGCAATTGCGTTTCCAGTTCCGTCTTTTTGATAGAATCTTTGACGCGTTGCCCTTCTATAGCGGACAGTTTTTTATTGAATTCCTGAATCAGCGTAGTGTTTACGGAATCATTCTTTTTAGCATTGCTTTCATTTTGAGAGAAGGCCGCGGTCGAAACAAATAGAAAAAAAATAGCTATCAGCAGGGTTTTTATTTTCTGAACAGTAAAATCCGATACGTTTTGATTCCATATCGCAGGAAAAGCATTTTTGTGATGTTTAGTATATTGGTGCTGCATAAATTGGTTCCATTAAAGGTAATAAAACAGTATTTCTTTATAACTGTTTGGTAAATAAACTCTCACTTTTCAATTGATTAAGATCCCCTTTAAGCTTCATCGCAATTTCGGCTCTTTCAAAAGATTCATAAGAATGATGCATTGCGGCTATTTTCATGGCAGAATTATCGATTGCATAAACGCTGTTAAAAGCTTTTTGAAGTCGGATCATTACTTCAATATTTCCGGCACCATCTCTGGCTATGGGTCTAAACGCATCTTCAAATAGATCTGCAATTGCAAGTTCAGGAACGGCGATACGGTCATAAGATATTTTTTCTTCCTTTTTCGAATGAACCGGTTCGGCCCACAAAGAAAATAAACGTACATGGCTACTAATTATCTGGATCGCCGTTCCGGGGTCATTGATTGCGGGAGATAAAGCACGACTCGCAATTTCGCTTAAAGTGATGAGTCCAAAACGTGGATCTTCTTCAAAATACCGCATGTTACCTATTACAAATGCTTTTCTCATTTCATTATAATCATCCTCAGTGGTCGTGTTTTTTTGTACTGAGATATAAAACAAGGGCTTGTCTATGGTCGAAAAAGTTCCAGGAACTGCGTTTATGGTAATGAGGGCATCTAATTTTTCTGCAATTATCTGTAGGTTAGACATATATATTTGTTGGACATACCCAGTAATGTTACCATAAACGGCCGTACCTTTTTCTTGGTTTGGATTAATACTGATTCCATTTAACGTAGGGGACGCTAATCTTGTTTTTATCGCATTTTCGGTGGCATTTTCCACTAATTTAATGGTATGTTCCATACGCCCCAATCGGGAGATACGCTCAACCCATCGTAAAAAAGTAAGAATAACCAGTGCGAAGAAGAGTAGTGTAAATACGAATAAAGTAAAGTTGCCTGCCACGCCGTAGTAGCCATTTTTTAAAGCGACCGTTGCCACAATACTATAAATGAACGAACCTATAAAAATAGAAAGCGCATTTCGTGACACATCATCTGCAATAATTAGTTTAAAGGAGCGGGGAGTGGCCGTGTTGCTGGCTGCCGAAAATGCTGAAACCATCGAGCCCACCGCGAAAATGGAAATCACCAACATACTTGCTGATATGGTATCGAGTAATGTTTCCAAGGATTCCGTATTTATTTTGGGAACTAATTCATGAAGACGGGTACTGTCGGCTATTTGTGCAATTAACGCTCCCAAGATGGAAAGTATACAAAAAATCAAGGGTCTAAACCATAATTTTTCTGTGATGCGATTCATTGTAAAAAGTACTTTTTCGTTCATAACGGGAAGGTTTAGTACTAAATTAATATTTATTTCTTGAAATAACTAAAATCCGTCTCTGTTACGCTTTTCTTACAATAGCTAGAAAAAGTTTTTTTAGGAATAATTTTAGCTTTTTAAAGGTTTGAAAAAAACATTTTTTGTGTTTTAATTAAACAGGGGTCATTTTAGTTTTGCATGTATCATTATAGTAATTTCCAATATAGGCATCTGATTTTTAATAAAGTAAACCATTTTATCTTAATTTATTCGGGAACAATATATTGGGAGTTCTTGGAATGGAATCACTACTAAAAGAGATTTTATAAGAAATGTATAGCAAAGTAAAGAGCTCCTTTGGAATAATAGTAGCTCCAATTTTAAATATTAAAAAAATGAGGTAAAGATTATTGTGTAGAGTATTGTAACAATCTGATAAAGTCTACTTTATTTTTCTATACTCCAAGCGTGGGCCGTCGCAGTTTTGCCAGGTACTGACTAAGACATTAGTAGTGTCGTAATAAAGTTCTTCTTTTAAATTGCCGTAGCAGCTGCCAATGATATCACTTTGAGATGAATAAGTAAGTTCAATATAGCTTTCGGTACCGTTAGTATTGGTTTTGTATGTTCCAGTACTTTGGGAAGTATTGCTAGCGAGGGTTCTGGACTTGGTAAAAGTGCCATTGTCATTAAGTAAATAGAATTCCTGCCACTCCATATCAGTACCTGAAGTTTCAGAGTTCAGCGTTCTGCCGCTCATTTTTACCAATTCCCATTTGCCTTGAGAACCAGGCTGTGACTCAATGACATCTGTACCTGAACAGGAGATAAGTAGCGCAAATGCTATAAAAATAAGAAAAGTGGATTTCATTTTATTTTTATTTTGTTGTTTTAATGTTCCTTCTTTTGTCAAAATATATTTTAAACAAGAATAACGTGATTGGTAATCTAAATCAACGATAAAAACCTATATCTTCTTTAAAAATAGTACCTCGTACGAGGATTTATTATTAGATAAACCGCTAGCAAAGAAAAGAAATATTCACTAATATATTCATAGCTAATACAGTGTATTTTTCTTCTATGTTAATTAACTACATTTTTTTGTTTATAGATTCTTCTTATTTTTAAAATAGTTTCCTTAGTCGTAAAATCATTTTTATGTAACAAAACGGAAGTTTATTTATTTAACTATAGCACATTTACGATTTTAGATCAGAATTATGGTCTTTTCAAATACAGGAATTATTTTACTTAGTAACGTAAAAAAAAGATTATTATTTTTATCCTTTAATGCATGGTTGAGGGATTGCGCCATTTGTTAATTCTAATGCACTGCCTTTTCGTTCTCAACATTTATACTTCTGCAAGACTGCTTAATGTCAGGAACTCGGGATCATATTTGTTAAACAAATTTTCAGTTTAACAAAAAAAACCTACTTTAGCAGTATATAAATTTCTTATAAAAATGATTAGCGAAGCACAATTTAAAAACGAGTTACAGATACTAATTGCAAATGCCATACGTGAAGATGTTGGTGATGGAGATCACAGTTCTTTGGCTTGTATTCCAACGTTTGCAGAAGGTAAAGCAAAGTTGTTAGTAAAAGACAACGGGATTATTGCTGGTGTCGAATTTGCTAAAATGATTTTCCATTACGTAGATCCAAATTTAACAGTAGAGACTTTTATAGTTGATGGCACACCAGTGAAATATGGTGATGTAGTGTTTCATGTTTCAGGTAGCTCACAATCCATCCTAAAAGCAGAAAGAATGGTGTTGAACTCAATGCAAAGAATGTCAGCCATTGCTACTAAAACTAACAACTATGTCAAATTGCTTGAAGGAACGAAAACCAAAATTTTGGATACCCGTAAAACCACACCTGGTTTTCGCGTAGCTGAGAAATGGGCTGTGAAACTCGGGGGCGGTGAGAACCACCGTTTTGCCTTGTATGATATGATTATGCTCAAAGATAACCACATCGATTTTGCGGGCGGAATCGCTTTGGCTATCGCTAAAACTAAAACTTATCTCAAGGAAAACGAATTAGCTTTAAAAATTATCGTGGAAGCCAGAGATTTAAACGAGGTCAAGGAAATAGTTGCCTGCGGTGGAGTTTACAGAATACTTTTGGACAATTTTGATTATCAAATGACTAAAGATGCAGTAGCTTTTATTGGAAATAAAAGCTTGACGGAATCCTCGGGAAACATTAATGAAGAAACTATAAGAGCATATGCTGAATGTGGCGTGAATTATATATCTTCGGGCGCGCTAACACATTCTGTGTATAATATGGATTTAAGTTTAAAAGCGATATAAAATAGCTATTTTCGCAACCTTATCCCGATAGTTATCGGGACTGTAACCTGAATACAATGAGTCAAGAAATTGAAAATAGAATTGAAAAAATCCCGCTACTTCGTAATTTCGCCCATTACTTAAAGGGTATTAAATTAAAGTGGTTGGCTGGCTTGTCTCTTTATGATTTAATGGAATTATACGTCATCGGTATTGCCGAAGGTGCTTTGTCAAATAGGGCAGGATCTATTGCATTTAGTTTTTTTATGGCTTTGTTTCCCTTTGCCTTGTTCATTCTTAACCTTATCCCATACATTCCTATTGAAGGTTTTCAACAAGATTTCTTGAAATTTGTATCTGAAGGAGTACCTCCTAACACTTATTATGCGATTGAAAACATAATAAATGACATACTACACAACAGTCACTCTGGTTTATTGTCTACGGGTTTTATATTGTCTATATTTTTAATGGCAAATGGATTAAATGCGATTTTAGGTGGCTTTGAAACTTCAAAGCATGTACTTGTAAAGAGAGGTTTTTTTCGTCAATATTTGATTGCCGTGGGAATGTCGGTTTTTTTATCCATGTTGTTATTGGTTACCGTAGGTATCATTGTTGTTTTTGAAGTATTTATTCATAAACTAACTGCAGATCAGGTCTTAAATGAACAAATTCCGTTGATAGTTATGGGGCGGTATGGCTTTTTAATTATGATGATCTTAATTACGACGTCAATACTTTTCAAGTTTGGAACAAAACATGATAAAACAAGAGCTTTCATTTCCATTGGTTCTGTATTTACTACAATTCTGACCATCATTATTTCCTACTTTTTTGGAATTTGGGTCATACAATTCTCTCAATATAATCAACTTTATGGTTCTATTGGGACTTTATTAATTGTGATGTTTTATATTTGGATTAATTGCATGATTTTACTTCTCGGATTTGAGTTAAATGCCGCAATAAATAACTTAAAAAGAAATAATAATATTAAATTAATATAAATGTTTTTTGCTAATTTTATAGTATGTTTGGTGAAAATTAGGTGCTTTTCTGCCAGATAAATGGACTGGTTGTAAGTAACACGCTTCAAATTATAAATAGAAATAGGTTTTCTCTCCATTTGAATTATAAAAAAAATTATGAAAAAAAGTATCACATTCGTATTGCTGTTTGTATCAACATTGTTTTACGCTCAAGGTCAGGGAGTTATTGGAAAATGGAAAACGATTGATGATCAATCCGGTGAGGAAAAGTCAGTTGTAGAGATTTATGAAAAATCAGGAAAAATTTACGGAAGAGTACTTGAAATTTTTGACGCAAGTCATAGAAAAGACCGCTGTATTGACTGTGAAGGAGAAGATAAAAATAAACCTGTAATAGGTTTAACAGTGATAAAAGGGCTTAAAAAAGATGGGGACGAATATAATTCAGGAAAAATATTAGATCCAAAAAACGGAAAAGTATATAAATGTTTTATTACTTTAGAATCAAAAGATAAGCTTAAGGTACGTGGTTATATAGGCTTTGCTTTATTGGGAAGAACTCAATATTGGTATAGAGTTAAATAATTTATTTTATATAAGTAACTACATTAATTAACGTCCAATATCCAAATAATGCTTTTTTTTGCCGAAGTAATTTTACCGCTTTCCCTTGCCAAAACGTTCACGTATAGTATATCGGAAGCAGAGTATCATTATATCAAGAAAGGAATGCGAGTAGCGGTTCCTTTCGGAAAAAGTAAGGTATATACCGCACTTGTGGTTGAAACGCATCAAAATCAACCCACATTATATGATGCCAAAGAAATTCATCAAATACTTGATGAATTTCCTATTGTAACTGAGATTCAGATTGCGCATTGGCAATGGATTGCATCCTATTATATGTGCGCCATCGGCGATGTTTATCGCGGTGCGATGCCAAGTGCATTGTTACTAGAAAGCGAAACCGTAATTTCTCAAAAAACAGATGTCTTAGTTGATGAACGTGGGCTTTCTGATGATGAGTTTTTAGTATATCAGGCTTTGCAGCAGCAATCATCGCTTAAGGTTCAGGATATCATCTTAATCTTAAATAAAAAAAATATTTTTCCTGTCATTCAAAAACTGATTGATAAAAATATACTTGTGCTTCAGGAGGAGGTGCTTGAGAGTTATAAACCTAAATTAGTCCGTTACATTCGTTTACATTCTAAATATGAATCGAATGAAGGTTTGGCAGTGTTATTAGAAACGCTAAAAAATGCCAGTAAACAAAAAGAAATTGTTCTAAGATATTTTCAATTAAATGCTAGCAGTAAGGAGCCTATTACTGTAAAAAAATTAGTGGAGGCTGCTGGTTCTACCTCTGCAATTGTAAAAGCTCTTTTAGAAAAAGAAATATTTGAAGATTACTATATCCAAGAGGATCGTGTTAATTTTACGGGAAACTCAAGCAGAAAGGAATTGCACCTGAGTGGAGCGCAACAAAATGCTTTTTCAGAGATTAAAGATAGTTTTAACCAGAAAGAAGTTTGTCTTTTACATGGCGTAACTTCTAGTGGGAAAACGGAGATCTATATCAGGCTTATAGAGGAGTACCTACTTACCGGAAAGCAAGTCTTGTATTTGTTACCAGAAATTGCACTTACCACTCAATTGGTCGGGAGATTAAGAGCTTATTTTGGAAATAAAGTGGCTGTTTTTCATTCGAAATACAATAATAATGAGCGTGTAGAAGTGTGGAATCAAGTTTTACAATATTCCGAAAAAGCACAAATAGTAATAGGAGCGAGGTCGGCCTTATTTTTGCCGTTTGCTGACTTAGGATTTGTAATCGTGGATGAAGAGCACGAGCAAACCTTTAAACAAGTTGATCCTGCGCCTAGGTACCACGCCCGTGATGCTGCAGTGGTGTTGGCAAATTTTCATAAAGCAAAAGTTTTATTAGGTTCGGCAACGCCAAGTATCGAAACGTATTTTAATGCTAAGTCGGATAAATATGGTTTGGTCGAAATAAAAGAACGATTTGGCAATGTAAAAATGCCTAATATTGAGCTGGTTGATTTAAAAGATAAATATTTCCGAAAAAAGATGAAAGGTCACTTTAGTGATGTATTGATCGAAGGGATTACTAATGCCGTTGCACTAGGAGAACAAGTAATTTTGTTTCAAAACAGAAGAGGGTACTCTCCTGTAGTGGAGTGTATGACTTGTGGGCACGTGCCGCATTGCCAGCAATGTGATGTAAGTTTGACGTATCATAAGCATAAAAATCAATTGCGATGTCATTATTGTGGGTATTCCATTGCTAAGCCTACTCATTGCCACAGCTGTTCTAGCGTTGATTTGGCCACTAAGGGTTTTGGAACAGAACAAATCCAGCAAGAATTGACAATCCTTTTTCCTGATTATAAAATAGGAAGAATGGATCAAGACACTACTCGCGGCAAATTTGGGTTCGAAAAAATCATTGATAGTTTTAAAAACAAGGAAGTAGATATTCTGGTAGGAACTCAAATGCTAGCCAAAGGACTTGATTTTGATAACGTAAGTTTAGTAGGAATCATGAATGCCGATAATATGCTGTATCATCCCGATTTTAGGGCTTTTGAAAGAAGTTTTCAAATGATGACGCAAGTGTCAGGGCGTTCAGGGCGTTCAGAAAAGCAAGGAAAGGTAATTATTCAAACGTATAACCCAGAGCACAACACGATACAGCAGGTGACTAATAATGATTATATAGGGATGTATAACGAACAATTATATGACAGGCAAATTTATAAATATCCCCCATACTTCAGGATTATTAAAATCACATTAAAGCATCGTGATTTTGACAAACTTAAAGAAGGTGCTTTGTGGTTGTATCAGGTAATGAGCCAAAATCTAAATATTCCAGTTTTGGGACCTGAAGAACCTGCTATAAATAGGATAAGAAACGAATACATCAGAACAATAGTCATAAAGATTCCAACAAATATCTCAATAGGAAGTATTAAAAATATTATACAGAAAATTTTAAATAGCTTTGATTCAGTTGCTCAATACAGAGCAATTAAAGTAGCGATAAACGTTGATTTTTATTAAAGTAATTTTATGCAAATGAAAGTGCTTTTACTAAATCTTCTTTTTTGTTTCTACTTAAAGGTATTTTAGTCACACCTATTTCAGCAAATTTACTATTGAAACGTTCTACTTTATCAATGTTAATGATATAGGATTTGTGAACCCTTACAAATTTCTTTTTCGATAAATCATTCTCAAAAGATTTCATAGTAGAAAGAACTAGATTGCTGTCATCTTCGGTCACGACTCTTACATAGTCACCAAAAGCTTCAATCCATTTTATTTTAGCAGTAAAAATCTTTAGTTTTTTCAAATTACTTTTGATGAAAATATGTTCACCTTCTTCTTCTTTGGTATCTTTTCTGAGTAGATATAAATCCATAGCTCTTTTTACAGATGCATTAAATCGATCTAATGCAATCGGTTTTTGAAGATAATCCGTAGCGTCATAATCAAATGCTTTCATAGCATACTCGGCTTTGGAAGTGATAAAAATAATTTGAGGTTTAATTTTTAATCCATCCAAAAAATCGAAGCCACTAATTACAGGCATTTCAATATCAAGAAATATTAAATCTACATTATGTATGGACATACAACTTTTTGCTTCTATCGCATTTGAAAAATCTCCTATCAAATGTAAATTTTGATGATTATTTACTAACTTCGAAATGATCATTCTTTGGATTGAACTATCATCTACAACAACACAGTTTAGCTTCATAATGTTAGCATTTAAGATTTGGAACAGTAAATATATCTTTTTTTTTCAAATAAATATATTTTTAGATCATTTTTTTGTCATACGTCGATTAAATTAAAATTATTGTTGATTATTGAAAAATAAAGGCTACTTTTGCAGCCAATTTAACAATAAAATAAATTTTTATGAATCATTATGAAACTGTTTTCATTTTAAATCCCGTTTTATCTGATGTTCAGGTGAAGGAAACAGTAAGCAAATTTGAAGATTTTCTTACTAGTAGAGGTGCTACGTTTGTATCTAAAGAGGACTGGGGTCTTAAAAAAATGGCTTATGAAATCCAAAACAAAAAATCTGGATTTTACCATTTGTTTGAATATAACGTATCAGGAGAGGTTTTAATCGCTTTTGAAACTGAATTCAGACGTGACGAAAGAGTTATGCGTTTTTTAACGGTAAGTCTTGACAAACATGCTATCTCTTGGGCTGAAAGAAGAAGAGCAAAAATTAAATCTCAAAAAGCTTAATTATTATGGCAACATTACAACAATCTGCTTCAGGAAAAAAAGACGGAGATATCAGATATCTTACTCCTTTAAACATAGAAACTAACAAACAAAAGAAATACTGTCGTTTCAAAAAATCTGGTATCAAGTATATCGATTTTAAAGATGCTGATTTCTTATTGAAATTCGTGAATGAGCAAGGAAAAATTCTTCCTCGTCGTTTAACTGGTACTTCATTGAAATACCAAAGAAAAGTGTCTGTAGCTGTAAAGCGTGCACGTCACTTAGCTTTAATGCCATACGTGGCCGATTTACTTAAATAATATTTTAACTCAGTTGTTGGTTTTCTGAAACATGAAACCTAACTTCTATAATAAAGGACAACAACATGGAACTTATATTAAAACAAGACGTTCAAAACGTCGGATTTAAAGATGATGTAGTAACTGTAAAAAATGGTTATGGTCGTAATTTTTTAATCCCACAAGGATTTGCTCATTTAGCTACCTCTTCTGCAAAGAAAGTATTAGCTGAAAACCTAAAACAAAGAGCACATAAAGAAGCTAAAGTGGTAGGTGATGCCCAAGTACTTGCTGAAGCCTTAAAAGCTATCGAAATTAAAATTACTGCAAAAGCGGGTGGAGAAAAATTATTCGGTTCAATCACGAATATCGACATCGCTAATGTATTAGCAAAAGGTGGTCAAGTAATTGATAGAAAATTCATCACTAGTGGTATCGTTAAGCGTACTGGTAAATACACTGCAAGTGTTCGTTTACACAGAGATGTAATTATCGAATTGCCTTATGAAATTGTTGCAGAATAATTTCATTTAGTTAACGTTTTTATAGATAAATTTAAAAATCACTCCTCGGAGTGATTTTTTTTTGCCGGTTTTTGATGTTACACAAACTAAACATTTAATTACGATGCTATTTTACTGTTAAGATGGCAAGTACAATTTGGAATTATATATACTTTCTTGTCCCAATTATTAAATAAAAATAGAAAAGCCTTCTTGTAAAAGAAGGCTTTTCTATTTTTAAATTTTAAATTTGCTGCAAAATTAAAACAACAAAAGCGAAATGCTTTGTAGTAAAATAAAATTTAATGAAATATACAAGATTAACAAAAGAACAATTTGAAGAGTTAACGCAAGAGTTTACTACTTTTTTGGCAACTCAAACAATTGATAAAGCAGAATGGGATATCATTAAAAAAGACAAACCTGAGGTGGCCGAGCAAGAACTAGACGTTTTTTCAGATTTAGTTTGGGAAGGGGTTTTGACAAGAGCTGAATATTTAGAGCATTTTTCAAAAAACCACATTTTTCTTTTCCAGAGTTATGATACGCACGTACAGTCTATAGTTCTAAAATCATTGGTTCCTGAGGTTGACTTTTTAACGAAAGAAGGGTTGCAATGGCTTAGTGATAATATGTTTACAGAAACAATCGAAATGAAAGTGGGTAAAAAGGAGTTTACAGAAGAGCGTAATACTTCTATTTTTGCTTTGATACAACAGGGTGCTTTTTTAAGTGATGGGCAATTGTATAAGCAAATAAATTCAATTATTGAAGGGTAATAATTCATGATATTTCTTTTAAATTGGTTATTTTAGTATGCGATTTTCAATTACTAAAATAGCCAATTTTTTTTCTATGGATGTTCAAAATACGATTCAAAAATTAAGGGATGAATTAAACCAACACAATTATAATTACTATGTATTGGACAGTCCTACCATATCGGATTATGAATTTGATATAAAACTAACACAACTTCAAGATTTAGAAAATAAGCATCCCGAATATTTTGATGAAAGTTCCCCTACGCAACGCGTGGGAGGTACAATCACGAAAAATTTTAAAACAGTGCGTCATGAGTATAGAATGTATTCTTTGGATAATTCTTATTCTAAGGAAGATCTTATTGATTGGGAAAAACGCATACAGAAAGTATTAGGAGATGTTCCATTAGAGTATACCTGTGAATTAAAATATGATGGGGCATCCATTAGCATTACTTACGAGCACGGAAAATTAAAAAGAGCCGTGACCAGAGGAGATGGATTTCAAGGGGATGATGTTACTAGTAATATCAAAACAATAAAATCAGTTCCACTGCAATTAAAAGGCAATTTTCCAGAAAAATTTGATATACGCGGTGAAATTATTCTGCCTTTTGCGGGCTTCGAAAGAATGAATCAAGAACTCATTGAAATTGGGGAAACTCCTTATTCGAATCCTAGAAATACGGCTTCGGGTAGTTTAAAGCTTAAAGAAAGTGCCGAAGTAGCAAAAAGACCATTGGATTGTTTATTGTATTTTTTAATTGGAAACAATCTCCCTTTTAACACACAGTTTGACGGCTTAGAAAAGGGCAGAAACTGGGGATTTAAAGTGCCAAAAGAAGCTAAATTAGCGAATAACTTAGAAGAAGTTTTTCAGTTTATCGATTATTGGGATGTACACAGGCATGAATTGCCTTATGAAACGGATGGGGTTGTACTAAAAGTAAATAGCTTTCAGTATCAGGATGAATTAGGCTATACTGCTAAATCTCCGCGTTGGGCGATTGCCTATAAATTCAAATCAGAACAAGTTTCGACGAAATTAAATTCTATTTCTTACCAAGTGGGAAGAACAGGAGCGATTACTCCAGTTGCTAATTTAGAAGCAGTACAGTTAGCAGGAACAGTTGTAAAACGAGCCTCATTACATAATGCAGACCAAATAGAAAAATTAGATATCAGAGTTGGCGATACTGTTTTTGTAGAAAAAGGAGGCGAAATAATACCAAAAATAATAGCCGTTGATTTAAGCAAACGCCCGGAAAATACTGAAAAAACAAAATATATAACGAACTGCCCAGAATGCAATACGAAATTAGTTAGAAATGAAGGAGAAGCAAATCATTATTGTCCTAATTTCTATGGATGTCCGCCGCAAATCATAGGCCGAATTCAACATTATATTTCGAGGAAAGCCATGGATATTGAAGGGCTCGGTGGGGAAACAGTGGCCTTATTATTCAATAATGGTCTGGTGCATAATTATGCGGACTTATATGAATTAACTGTAGATCAAATACTTCCTCTAGAAAGAATGGCGCAAAAATCAGCCGAAAACTTAGTTAATGGCGTACAAAAATCAAAAGATATTCCGTTTGAAAATGTTTTGTATGCATTAGGGATTCGATTCGTGGGAGAAACAGTGGCTAAGAAATTAGCCAAGCATTATAAAAGTATCGTTTCTTTAAGTCAAGCTACGTTAATGGATTTAGTTTTAGTTGATGAAATTGGTGAACGCATCGCGCAAAGTGTACTTGATTTCTTTTCTAATGAAGAGAATGTTAGGATCATCAACCAACTTAAGCAACATGGTGTACAATTTGAAAGCATAGAAAAAGTAAATCCTAATGCAACAACTATATTAGCAGCTAAAATTTTTGTAGTTTCAGGTGTTTTTGAAAAATTTTCGCGGGACGAATTAAAAAAAGCAATTGAAGAAAATGGAGGTAAAGTAGGAAGTTCTATTTCGTCAAAAACAGATTATGTAATAGCGGGGGACAACATGGGTCCCGCTAAATTAGAGAAAGCAGCGAAGTTAAATATTTCAATCATAAGTGAAACTGATTTTATAAAAATGATAAATGAAGCTTAAATCAGTTATTAAGGTTTTGTATTTTTTAGCCTGTATTTTTACAATAATATTTAGTACAATTGGCAAGATTGATTGGATGCTTTGGTCGAAGGCTTTTGTGTTGCCTTCAGCTTTATGGTACTATTTAGATGCTACAAATTATAAAATAGATTTTCTACAAGCAGCCGTTTTCTTATCCTGTTTTATGGGTGATATTTACAGATTACTATGTCCAAATAATTATGTAACGGGGGAAGTTTTATCTTTTCTCACCGCCTATATTCTTTTGCTGTACTATATTTTTCCTAGCTTTATAAAAATTAATCTAAAATACAGGTATAATTTACTCTTAATTGTATTAATCCTCCTTAGCCTGAGTACTTTATCTTATTTTATATTGACCTTGAAATTTGAAAAAATGCAAATTAATATATTGTATTTGATTCTTTATAGCGTCATATTAGAAACCTTATTTTGTGTTGCAATGGTTGAATATAATCGTAGAATTACCCTTGTCTCAGTAAATTTATTAATGTTAATAATTTTCTTTATCTTTTCAGACATGTTTTATATGATTAATAAATTTTACCTATCATTTAGTGTTTTCAACTTTACCCAAATATTTACACAGGTTTTTTCCTATTATTTTTTAGTCAATTTCTTTATTCTAAATGGCAAGCAAATCAATTAAACTAAAATGGATTTTCCTTCCGATGCTTTTCTTTTATTGGAATCAAAATAAAAATCAATTCGACCAAGGTTGATTCCATAACAACCTACTTGATTCACTAAAACTTCATTCCCAATACTGTTTTTCGTAACGGTTGGTTTATCAAGAAAAGTGTGCGTGTGTCCACCGATTATCAGATCAATATCTTTTGTTAAGGCTGCAAGTTGCAAGTCACAGATTTTCGTTGGCTCGTTTTTATAGTTATATCCTAAATGTGACAAACAAATAATTAAGTCGCATTTAAGTTCTTCCTTTAATATTCTAGCCATTTCCTGTGCTGTTTCAACAGGATTGTTGTAGACCGTTTCTTGATACATTTTTTTATCAACTAAACCGTCAAGTTCAATTCCAATACCAAAAACACCAACTTTAATTCCGTTTTTATTGAAAATTTTATACGGTTTAATCAAGCCATCCAATTCTGTATTCTTAAAATCATAATTAGCAGATAAGAATTCGAATTTTGCATGTGGCATTTGCGCGTATAGACCGGCAACACCATTATCAAAATCATGGTTTCCTATGGTCGAGGCATCATATTCCATCATGCTCATTAATTTAAATTCCAGTTCACCGCCATAATAATTGAAGTAAGGCGTCCCTTGAAAGATATCACCCGCATCAAGTAGTAATACATTTTCATCTTCCTTTCTGATTTTTTGGATCAATGCCGCTCTTCTGGCAACACCGCCCATATTTGGATTTCTGGGATCATCTGCAGGAAAAGGATCAATATGGCTATGGACATCGTTAGTATGGAGTATGGTGATTTTTTTGACATTCAAAGATACAAAACTGCTTAATGATACACCTAAACCTAATACTGCAGTACTTACGGCCGTTTTTTCTAAAAAATCTCTTCTTTTCATTTTTTCTTTTTTGGAGCTTAATCCCGCTTTCCGTTGCAATCTTTTTCTTTTTTTTAAAAATAAAAAGGATTTTCACTACAATCGGGGCTAGGCTATGATTATTTTAAGAATATTTGATACTTATTCGACAGTGATGCGAATATCTTTAATTACAGGTATAGTGTCTACTTCTTTAAAGTAATCAATCAAGATATTTCGTAATTTATAATCCAAATTATATTTTTGAATCCCTTTGCTGAAAAAAGACATATTGTCTCCTCCATTCGATAAATAGTCGTTAGTTCCTACATAGTATACTTTATCTTTTTCCAGTGGTTTATCTTGTACCAATATATTTTTAGCATGATTATTTTTGTCAATAGTAAACGACATACCAGACAAAGGATGGGGTTGCTTTTCAGAGAGGAAATAATCTACAATTTCATAAATTTGTTCGCCTTTTAACGCTACAACAACGAGGCTATTTTCAAAAGGCATAATTTGGAAAGCGTTTCTACTTGTTACATTTCCTTTTGGAAGAATAGATCTTATCCCACCTTGATTGAGTAAACAGATATCAATACTCTTATTTTCTCTTTTAGTAAAGACATTATTTCCTCTTTCTAAAACAACATCGGCCATTAAGTTGCCAATAGTTGTTTGCCATTTTCCGGTACTTTTTTCTAAAGTTTCAGGGCAGTAGGCCAAAACACTGTCTAAATCTTTAGTAATATGCTCTCTGTAGGGTTTGATAAAGTTTTCAATTTCAGCTACTTGAGATTCTTTCTCGGTAATGGGTAATTGTTTGCCTTCAATTCGCGTTAGCCTCAGTGTTTTAGTTCCACAAGAGTGGATGAAAAAAAATGTTAAGAATATAACAAAAAGTTTTAAAACATCGTTATACTTTTTTAGATTTACCATTTGTTATGAGACTTAATTAATTAATTTTGTAAAACAGTAAAAGTAGAATGTTTTTAAATTATATAAAAGAATTCTCTGTAAAAAAAATATTAAAAAACAGTTTGCAAAATGTAAATAGCGATTCGGTGTCTGAAATAATTAAGACTGTAGGTGTAGTTATAGATCAACGCCATTTTTCAGAATCAAAATCTTTTATAAACGAGTTAATTGCAAATGGTATTTTAAAAGAAAATATAGATGTTATTGTTTACAGAGAAACATTAAAAAATAGCACCAACAATGTGCGAGCTATTTTTAGTTCTAAACATTTAAAGTGGAATGGCAAAATAGATAATTCTGCTGTTAACGATTTTATTGACAAAGAATTTGATTTGCTGATTAGTTATTATGATGTTGAAAAATCAATTTTATTAATAGTAACTCATAATTCCAAAGCACATTTCAAAGTTGGTTTTGCGGCTATTGATAAAAGATTAAACAATTTAATGATCAATACCAATGCAGAGAATTACAAGGTTTTTACTCATGAATTATTTAGGTACTTAAAAATATTAAACAAAATATAATTTAACATGCAAGCATTAATAGGAACTGGTGTTGCTCTTGTGACTCCATTTAAAGCAGATTTCTCAATTGATACAGAAGCATTATGCAGAATCGTAAACTTTTCAGTAGACGGAGGGATTGAATATCTTGTAATTTTGGGGACAACAGCAGAGAATGCTACATTATCTCAAGAGGAAAAAGAGTTGGTTATTAAAACAGTGGTTGACTGCAATAAAGGCCGTTTACCTTTAGTATTGGGAGTAGGAGGAAATGATACAAGAAGGATTGTTGAAGAATTACAAACTAGGGATTTATCTGATTTTATTGCAATACTTTCAGTTTCTCCTTTTTACAATAAACCTACGCAAGAAGGGATATACCAACATTTTAAAGCCATTTCGGAAGCATCTCCAATTCCTGTAATCATTTACAATGTTCCAGGAAGAACTTCAAGTAATATGTTGCCAAAAACAGTACTACGTTTAGCAAATGATTTTGAAAATATTGTTGCTATCAAAGAAGCAGCCGGAGATATGGTGCAGGCCATGCAAATAATAAAGAATAAGCCAAAAGACTTTCTGGTAATTTCAGGGGATGACATGATTGCTTTACCCATTGTTTTAGCAGGTGGTGCAGGAGTTATTTCTGTAATTGGGCAAGGTTTTCCGAAAGAATTTTCTGAAATGATTCGTTTGGGATTGAATCGCAAAGTGGATGAGGCCTTTAAAATTCAATACCTTTTGTCTGATTGTGTTGATATGATTTTTGAACAAGGGAATCCTGCTGGAATCAAACAAGTGTTTGAGGCACTGGGAATAGCAGATAGTTTTGTGCGTTTACCATTAGTTCAGGTTGATGAATCTTTATCTCAAAGAATAGCTCAATTTGTTAAAAACACAGCTAAATAAGTGAGTAAAATCCCGCTTATTTTTAAGCGAAGAAATATTTTGTAGTAGCTAAATTAATAACTAAATTTGCCACCGAAACTTCGGTATGATTTTTTGTGGGTTATGCGTAACCTATTAAGTCAATTAAAATAAATAAAATGAAAAAAATTATATCTTTATTGCTTGTTGTTGTTTTTTTTGCTTCATGCAATGAATATCAAAAGGCATTGAAAAACGATGATGTATCTGTTAAATTTGAAGTAGGTACTAAATTATATGAAGCTGGAAAGTATACTAAGGCAATACGAATTTTTGAACAAATTGCACCTGCTTACAGAGGAAAACCACAAGCAGAAAAGTTGTTTTATATGTTTGCACAGTCTTATTACAAAACAAAACAGTATTATTTAGCAGGGTATCAGTTTGAAAGTTTCGTTTCAGGATATCCTAAAAGTGAAAAAGTCCAAGAAGCTGCTTATTTAGGGTCAAAAAGCTATTCTATGTTATCGCCAGTCTACAGCTTAGACCAAACAGATACGTTTAAAGCGATAGATAAATTACAGGTTTTTATCGATACCTACCCTAATTCAGAATATTTAGGTGAGGCAAATAAAACGGTAAAGCTTTTAACTGAAAAAATAGAGCAAAAAGTGTATGAAAATGCCAAAGGATACAATACAATTTTAGATTATAAATCAGCAATTGTAGCTTTAGATAATTTCATCACTGATTATCCTGGGACACCATTTAAAGAGGATGCATTGTTTTATAAATTTGATTCTGCATACCAATTAGGAATAAACAGTGTTCCTTCAAAAATGGAAGAAAGGTTGAATGTAGCAAAAACAGCCTATTCAAGTTTGATTAAATTTGATGCCGAAACGAAATATAAAGAGAAAGCGAACGAAATGTTAGCTCGAATTGAACAAGATTTACAAAAATTTACTAAATAAATAAAGTCATGGATTTAAAAAAGACGAATGCTCCGGTAAATACAATAACATACAATAAAACTGTTATTGAAGAACCTACTGGAAACGTGTATGAAGCGATAACCATTATGGCTAAAAGAGCAAATCAAATCAATTCTGAAATTAAAAAAGAATTGACTGAAAAACTAGAAGAGTTTGCTACATATAATGATAGTCTTGAAGAAGTTTTTGAAAACAAAGAACAGATTGAGGTTTCAAAATTCTATGAAAAATTGCCAAAGCCACACGCTTTAGCTGTTCAAGAATGGTTAGACGGTAAAATTTACCACAGAGATTCAAATAAATAAAAGTACAATGTCAGTTTTAAGCGGAAAGAAAGTTTTACTAGGAATTTCTGGTGGAATTGCCGCCTATAAAACAGCGTCGTTAGTACGACTATTCATAAAAGCAGGTGCACATGTCCAAGTGATAATGACACCTGCTTCTAAGGATTTTGTAACTCCTCTTACCTTATCGACCTTATCTAAAAACCCGGTGCATTCCAGTTTCTTCAATCAAGATGATGAGAACGAAAAATGGAATAATCATGTTGAGTTAGGGTTATGGGCAGATATAATGGTACTTGCTCCAGCGACAGCAAATACCTTGTCAAAGATGGCAAATGGTACTTGTGATAACCTTTTAATTGCAACATATCTATCTGCAAAATGTCCAGTTTTTTTTGCACCTGCAATGGATTTAGATATGTACAAACACCCTTCTACAGTAGCTAGTTTTAAATTGTTACAAGCATTTGGGAATACAATTATTCCAGCTGAAAATGGTGAATTGGCGAGTGGTCTTTCTGGGGAAGGAAGAATGGCTGAGCCTGAGAATATCATTCGTTTTTTGGAAGCAGACTTAGAAAGTAAATTACCTTTAAAAGGAAAAAAAATATTAATTACAGCAGGCCCTACCTATGAAGCAATAGATCCTGTTCGTTTTATAGGAAATCATTCCTCCGGTAAAATGGGATTTGATATTGCAAAAAGTGCTGCTAATCTAGGAGCTTCGGTTATTTTAGTGTCAGGCCCCACGCATTTTACGATAAATCATTCTTTGATTCAAGTGGTTAACGTTGTTTCTGCACAAGAAATGTACGAAGCATGTCATCATTATTTTGATGAAGTGGACGTTGCGATAGCTGCTGCTGCCGTAGCTGATTATAAGCCCAAAAATGTGGCTGCCCAAAAAATAAAAAAGTCAGCAGATAATTTTGTGATTGAACTCGAAAAAACAAAAGACATATTGGCTTCTTTGGGAAGTATAAAGAAAAATCAGTTTTTAATTGGCTTTGCTTTAGAAACAGAAAATGAAATTGAAAATGCAAAGGCTAAAATCCAGAAAAAAAACTTAGATTTGATTGTTTTAAATTCTTTGCAGGATCAAGGAGCTGGTTTTGGTAAACTAACCAACAAAGTGACCTTTATTGATAAGAATTTTAATATTGAACCGATGGAACTAAAATCGAAAGAAGCAGTTGCCGACGATATATTAAATAAAGTAATATCAAATTTTAATGAATAAAATATTTACCTTTTTCTTACTACTATCAATTGGACTTATTCAAGCACAGCAATTAAATTGTACTGTAACGGTGAATTCAGATAAATTAGGCAATGCTAATCTACAGGTTTTTAAAACCTTGGAGACATCCCTAAATGAATTTGTAAATAAAACAGATTGGACAGGACAGATATTAAAGCAAAATGAAAAAGTTAATTGCTCCATGTTTGTTACTATTTTAGCAAACAATTCAGATCAGTTTACAGCTACGTTGCAAGTACAATCTTCAAGACCTATTTTTAATTCTTCCTATTCTTCACCAGTACTAAACTACAACGATAAGGATTTCAGCTTTAGATATACTGAATTTGAAAATTTAATTTTTAACCCTACAGCATTCGAATCTAATCTGGTTTCTGTAATTTCTTTTTATAGCTATATGATATTAGGAATGGATCAGGATACTTTTTTGGCTGAATCAGGGAATACTAATTTTGAAGTAGCACAAAATATCGCAAACGTTGCACAACAAAGTGGTTATAAAGGATGGAGTCAAACTGACGGAAATCAAAATCGTTATTTCCTTATTAATGATATGTTATCAGGATCATTTTCAACGGTACGTAAAACTACATTGGATTATCATTCCGGTTTAGATCTAATGGCAAAAGATGTGAAAGGAGCGAAAGAAAAGATAAAAGAATCGTTAATCGATCTGGGAAAACTAAACAGTTCTAAACCCAATGCCTTTTTGACACGTATATTCTTCGATGCAAAATCAGATGAAATTCTTTCCATTTTTTCAGGAGGTCCAAGTAGTACCATATCGGATTTAATCGAGAGTTTGAATAAAACTTCTCCATTGAATTCTAGTAAATGGGAAATGATTAAATACTAAATTTATTAGCTATTTTTTTACAGTTAATTTAAATCTTCATAATAAAATATACCATAAATGATAACCACTCTATCGATAAAAAACTATGCTTTAATAGAAAAATTAAGTATAGATTTTTCAAAAGGATTTTCAATTATTACAGGAGAAACGGGTGCTGGGAAATCAATTATATTAGGTGCCTTAGGGCTCGTATTGGGAAAAAGAGCTGACTTAACTTCTTTAAAGAATAAGGAAGAAAAATGTATTATCGAAGCCCATTTTGAAATATCTAAATACAATTTATCTCCTTTTTTCGAAAGCAATGAATTGGATTATGAAGATGATACAATTGTTAGGCGTGAAATTCTTCCTTCTGGGAAATCGAGGGCTTTTATAAATGACAGTCCCGTGAACTTGCAAGTATTACAAGAATTGAGTTTATTTTTGATTGACATTCATTCACAACAACAAACAAGAGAATTGTCTGATGAGAATGTTCAGTTTGATATCATTGACGCAATAGCAGACAATGCAGAGAATATCCAACAGTATCAAGTGCTCCTTAAAAGTTATAAAGCAGATAAAACAAAGCTAAATTCACTCATAAAAAAACAAGGAGAATCGCTAAAAGAGCAGGAGTACCATACTTTCTTATTGAATGAATTGGTTGAAGCTAATTTAAAATCAGGAGAACAAGAGATTCTCGAAGACGAGTTTGAAAAGTTAAATAATGTAGAGATTATAAAAGAATCACTTGATAAATCTTTGGCTGTAGCCAATGAAGAACAAATTGGAATTCTATATAATTTAAAAGAAATTAAAGCTTCTCTACAAAAAATAGCTGCTTTTTCGACAGAATATAATTCGCTTTTAGAACGAATTACAAGCCTAGCAATAGAATTTGACGATATTTCAGATGAACTGAGTCGGTGTTCAGATAAATTAATAAACGATCCAGTGCAGTTGGATTTTATTGGTCAGAAGTTACAGCTTATTTATAATTTGCAAAAAAAGCATCAGGTTTCGACTATTGAGGAATTGATAGAAATTCAAACTCAATTAGAAAATTCAGTTTTTGAGTTGGGTAATTTAGAATCAGAAATTGAAAAACTGACGCTAGTTATTCAAGAGAAGGCTGATTTATTAGATCAAAAGGCAACGGCTATTCACGATAAACGATTAGATGCAATTCCAATTTTGTCTCAAAAAATGATTGTAATTTTAGATACATTAGGTATGCCTAACGTTCGTTTTGATATTCAGGTAAAACAATCGGAATCCTATTTTGCTAACGGAAAAGATGAAATTCAATTTTTGTTTTCAGCTAATAAAGGAACTGATTTTGGGATACTAAAAAAAGTGGCTTCCGGTGGGGAAATGTCTCGTATTATGCTCGCAGTTAAGGCAATATTAGCACAGTATTCTAAATTACCAACGTTAATTTTTGATGAAATTGATACTGGAGTTTCTGGAGAAATTGCTATTAAGATGGGTGAGATAATGAAAGAAATGAGTCAGACCATGCAAATTTTTGCCATTACCCATTTACCACAGATAGCTGCCAAAGGGAATGCGCATTTCAAGGTCTCTAAATCAACGGTAGGAGAGGACACTCAGTCTGAATTAAAGCTCTTAACAGAGGAGGAACGTATCATTGAAATTGCCCAAATGTTATCCGGAGCAGTAGTTTCAGATTCCGCGCTAAATCACGCGAAAGCCTTGCTGAACTAGTTTTTTGGGTTATATTTGTTCTTTTTTGGAAGAAGGATGAAAATTTTACAAATAAATTGAAATACTAAATCAACGATTAAACGATATAAAAATGATTATAGAACCAAGAATGAGAGGATTTATTTGTTTGACAGCTCATCCTGATGGATGCGAACAAAATATAAAAAATCAAATTGAATACATTAAATCAAAAGGTGCTATCAATGGAGCTAAAAAAGTATTAGTAATTGGTGCTTCAACAGGTTTTGGATTAGCTTCAAGAATTTCTAGTGCTTTTGGATCAAATGCAGCTACTATAGGAGTGTTTTTTGAAAAGCCACCTACAGAAGGTAGAACTGCTTCTCCAGGTTGGTACAACTCTGCAGCTTTCGAAAAAGAAGCACATAAAGCAGGTCTGTATGCAAAAAGTATAAACGGAGATGCTTTTTCGAATGAAATAAAAAAACAAACATTAGACCTTATAAAAGCTGATTTAGGACAAGTAGATTTAATAATCTATAGCTTGGCTTCACCAGTTCGTATGCATCCTACTACAGGTATTTTACATCGTTCTGTATTAAAACCGATAGGTGGTACTTTTACTAATAAAACAGTAGATTTTCATTCTGGAAAAGTATCAGAGATTTCAATTGAACCATCTAGTGGTGATGATATTGAAAATACGGTTGCTGTAATGGGAGGTGAAGATTGGAAAATGTGGATCGATGCGTTAAAAGCAGAAAATTTATTGGCTCCAGGTGCAACAACTGTTGCTTATTCTTACATAGGGCCATCATTAACTGAAGCGGTTTATAGAAAAGGAACAATTGGTCGTGCTAAAGATGACTTGGAAGCTACCGCATTTACTATCACAGACAGTTTGGCTGACATTGACGGTAAAGCCTATGTTTCTGTAAATAAAGCTTTAGTAACACAAGCGAGTTCAGCGATTCCAGTTATTCCTTTGTATATTTCGTTATTGTATAAAATAATGAAAGAAGAAGGAATTCACGAAGGTTGTATCGAACAAATTCAACGTTTGTATGCTGATAGATTGTTCTCCGGAAAAGAAATACCTACAGATGAAAAAGGAAGAATTCGTGTTGACGATTGGGAAATGCGTCCTGATGTTCAAGAAAAAATAGCCAAGTTATGGCAAGAAGCAACAACTGAGAACCTAGCGGACCTTGGAGATTTAGAAGGATACAGAAGTGATTTTCATAATCTTTTCGGATTTGGATTTGCTGGAGTAGACTACAAAGCAGAAGCAAACGAAATGGTAGGTGTTGAGAGTATTGCATAATACGATTTAACAGCAGTGAATTTTTGTAAAACACTTTAATTTCATATTGGTTTATCCTTTAGAAATTAAGGTGTTTTTTTATTTTAAATCAAACACTTTAAATAGAAATTAGCATGTATAATTTATTAAAAGGAAAAAGAGGAATCATTTTCGGTGCGTTGGATGAAAACTCTATAGCTTGGAAAACAGCGGAAAGAGTTCATGAAGAAGGAGGTGTTTTTGTTCTTTCGAATGCTCCAGCGTCAATAAGGATGGGTTCAATTGATGCACTTGGTAAAAAAACCGGGGCACAAATTATTGCTGCTGATGCGACTTCGGTGGCTGATTTAGAAAATTTAGTAGATCAAGCTATGGATATTCTAGGAGGCAAAATAGATTTTGTTTTGCATTCAATCGGAATGTCAGTCAATGTTAGAAAAGGAAATCATTACACCAATCAAAATTACGAGTATACAGAAAAGGGATGGAATGTATCTGCTGTTTCTTTTCATAAGGTAATGCAAGTATTGTATAAAAAAGACGCCATGAACGAATGGGGGAGCATTGTCGCCTTGTCTTATATGGCAGCGCAACGTGTTTTTCCGGATTACAACGATATGGCTGACAATAAAGCGTATTTGGAGTCGATTGCTCGTAGTTTTGGGTATTTCTTTGGTAGAGATAAAAAAGTGAGAGTAAATACCATATCGCAATCACCAACGGCTACCAAAGCAGGACAAGGAGTAAAGGGGTTTGGTGGTTTTATCGATTTTGCTAATAAAATGGCGCCCTTAGGGAATGCAAGTGCTTTAGATTGTGCTAATTATACCGTTTCTATGTTTTCAGATTTAACAAAAATGGTCACACTTCAAAACCTTTTGCATGACGGTGGATTCTCTAATATGGGAGTCAGTCAGGAAGTAATGAAAATGTTTGAATAGCGGTAAAGACCTATTTAAATTTAATACAGAACCATCAATTATAAGTTGATGGTTTTTTTTATGAATACTACATAATAGTATATCTTTGCTGCCTTATTTATTTTTTAACTAATACCATAGTAAATAGATGTTTTTTTCTTTAATTATCCCCGTTTACAATAGACCCGAAGAAGTTGATGAACTATTAGAAAGTTTATCAAAATCAAATTATAATGAAGATTTTGAAATTGTAATTATAGAGGATGGCTCTTCTCTAAAATGTGATGATGTGGTTCAAAAATACGATGATAAATTAACTATTGCCTATTACTACAAAGATAATTCTGGCCCTGGGGATTCTAGGAATTACGGAATGAAAAAAGCAAAGGGCGATTACTTTATTATTTTTGATTCTGATTGTATTATTCCTGCAGAATATTTTAACGAAGTAGATATGGCTTTAAATCAAAATTACGCGGATTGCTTCGGAGGTCCTGATCGTGCACTTGATAGCTTTTCAGATATACAAAAGGCAATCAATTTTGCTATGACTTCATTCTTGACTACTGGAGGAATAAGAGGCGGTTCTGAAAAAATAGGTAAATTCCAACCAAGAAGTTTCAATATGGGATTGTCTAGAAAAGCGTTTGAAGCATCAAAAGGCTTTGGAAACATCCATCCTGGAGAAGACCCAGACTTATCAATCCGATTATGGAATTTAGGTTTTGAAACCAAACTCTTCGCAAATGCGTATGTATATCATAAGAGAAGGATTGATTGGGACAAGTTTTCAGTACAAGTTAATAAATTTGGTAAAGCAAGACCAATACTTAATAGTTGGTACCCGCAACACAATAAGCTTACGTTTTTTTTCCCCTCTGTTTTTATTATTGGATTTGTGATAGCAGTACTATTATTGATTTTCAATATTGATTTATTACTAAAGTTATATTTCATTTACTTTTTGGTACTATTTTTGGTCTCAACATATCAGAATAGAAGTATTAAAATTGGCTATTTATCGTTAGTAGCCGTATGGAAACAGTTTTATGGCTACGGAATAGGTTTTATAGAATCATTTATAAAAATTATTATTTTGAAGAAAAAGCCACAAAATGCTTTTCCTGAATTGTTTTTTAAAGTATAATTATGACTAAAATTATAGGTTTAACAGGAGGAATCGGCAGCGGAAAAACTACGATTGCAAAGTATTTTAAGTCTTTGGGGCTACCTGTTTATATAGCAGATGACGAAGCAAGGAAAATTATGCAAACTCCTAAAGTTATAGGTGCCATTAAAGAAACATTTGGTGAGACACTTTTTGAAGGAACAATTCTGAAAAGAGATAAACTAGCTGAAATCGTGTTTCAAGCCCCTGGAAAATTAAAAGAACTTAATGCGATTGTTCATCCTGCAGTTAAGCAGCATTTTAAAGAATGGCTTATGGAACATAAAAAGTTTCCAATTATAATTTATGAAGCAGCCATTTTATTTGAAAGCGGAAATTATAAAGACTTCGACCTAATAATTACGGTCACAGCACCATTAGAATCACGCATTCAACGTGTAATTGAACGAGATAAAACAACGAGAGAGCAGGTTTTGGAAAGAATAAATTCACAATGGACTGATGAACAGCGGGTTTCAAAAAGTGATTATGTTATTGAAAACATTGATGTTGAAATGGCTAAAAGAAAAACGGATGAAATTCTTAAAATTTTGAAGATTAAACAAAACGAGTGTTAGATGTTAATGTTTGGTTAATATATTATCATTCATACTGTTAAAATGTTAATTTTGCTCTGATGAATAAACTTTTTTTTAGATTACTAGTTTTGTTAATGAGTTTATCCTTAATTGGTATAATTCTTGTCCAGGTGTATTGGTTCGATAGTTCATTTAAAAATAATGATGAACAATTTAAATTTCACGTAACGCAGGTTATTGGTAATGTAGCAGATAAACTTCAAAAACAAGAAGCGTATAGTTTTTATAATAGATACAATACCATAAAAGATAGCACGGGCCAAACGCCAAAAAAAGAAGATTTAACAGAGTTTTATTATGTACAGAGAAATACAAAAACGAATAAAACTATTGTCTATTCCAATAGTGTTATTTCTGAAGATTATGATATTTCATCGTCATTATTTAATAAGAAATTTAATAATGAGAAGTTCAAGAATTTTAGTTCTAAACGGGTAACAGAGGTATATAACAATAACACGGTTGATAAATCAAGTTTATCTAATAATCTACTTCCTGACGTAACGATTGAAAAATCAGGTAATCTAGATGTACTAGATAAAGTGCAATTTGAAATCTCTTACAAAGATATTGCAGCTGCAATGCCACTGCAAGAAAGGGTTTCGGTAGAGACTTTACAGAAACTAATAAAAAAGGAATTAGAGGTATCTGGAGTAAAAACAAAATTTGAATTCGGAATTTACAGTAACGGCATTGCCACGAACGTAAAGTCGCCTGATTTTAAATATGATGAGGGAGCAACCTATACGGTACCAGTATATGCGGACAATGAGGGAAATGAAAAATACAAGTTATTAGTTAGTTTTCCGCACAAGAAAAAATTCTTGTTGTCCGAATTGATAAGTATAACCGTATTGTCGATTATTTTTACGTTAATTATTATTGTGGCCTATACAAGTGCATTAAATCAATTAATACGCCAACGTCAAATTTCTGAAATTAAAACAGATTTCATTAATAATATGACGCATGAGTTTAAAACACCTATTGCCACAATTAATTTGGCTTTGGATGCAATTAAGAACCCAAAAATAATTGATGACAAGGAAAAGGTTTTCAAATACTTGCAGATGATTCGGGATGAAAATAAACGGATGCATGCCCAGGTCGAAAATGTGTTAAGAATTTCTAAACTCGAGAAAAAGGAGCTTGATATAGAAAAAGAATCGAGCAATGTTGAAGAAGTTATAGTTGATGCTATTGAGCATGTGAACTTAATTCTAGAAGATAGAGAAGGACAAATTACAACTCATTTTGAAGCGGCGAGAACCACCGTTTTAATGAATGATGTACATTTTACCAATGTAATCGTTAATGTTCTTGAAAATGCAATTAAATACTCTCCTGATGTACCAGATATTGATGTGTATACAGAAAATATTAAAGATATGATCCTTATTAAAGTGCAGGATAAAGGATTAGGAATGAGTAAAGTAGCTCAAAAAAGAGTTTTTGAAAAGTTTTATAGAGAACACACTGGAAATATACATAATGTGAAAGGTCATGGCTTAGGCTTAGCCTACGTTAAAAGGATTGTAGAAGATCATAACGGTCAGGTATATGTAGAAAGTGAAAAAGGGAAAGGGAGTACCTTTATAATAAAATTACCCCTAATAAATTAAAATACCGCAAATAAATTATAATATGGAAAATATAAATAAAAAAATACTTTTAGTAGAAGACGACCTTAATTTTGGTGCAGTACTTAAAGATTATTTAATGCTAAATGATTTTGATGTTACTTTGGCTAAGAATGGTATGGAAGGATTTGAAAAATTCAAAAAAGACACCTACGATTTATGTATTCTGGATGTAATGATGCCGTATAAGGATGGCTATACATTAGCTAAGGAAATAAGAGAGAAAAATAGCGAAGTACCTATTATTTTCCTTACTGCAAAATCAATGAAAGAGGATGTTTTAAAAGGATACAAAGCGGGAGCTGATGATTACTTGAACAAACCTTTTGATTCCGAAGTGTTGTTGATGAAAATAAAAGCGATCATTCAAAGAAAATCTTCTGATTCTAAAACAGAGCAAGTTCAATTTGAATTCAATATTGGGAAATTTCATCTTAATTCTAAATTGAGATTTTTAACTTTTGATAATCAAGAACCAATTAAATTGTCTCCAAAAGAGAATGAATTATTGAAAATGTTAATTCTTCATGAAAATGATTTAATGCCTAGAGAATTAGCCTTGACAAAAATATGGAGAGATGATAACTATTTCACGTCTAGAAGTATGGATGTGTACATCGCTAAGCTAAGAAAGTATCTTAAATTAGATGAAGATGTAGAAATCTTGAATATTCACGGTGAAGGTTTTAGATTAGTTGTAAAAAACAAAGTAGAAAAATAAAATAGAGAAGGCTTCGAGAAATCGAAGCCTTTTTTTGTGCTTTTTTCCAGTCTCGTCCTAAAGACGAGACTACAATCTTTTTTGCCATGCCGAATTGTCGTTATTGGCATAAAAGGATATTTGCCTCTATTTGGGCTAGCATTTTGTAGAAATAAGATGTTTTTATTTCCAATTCAATTGTAAAGCAAAGCAGGTTTTATCTTCTTTTGTGATACTAAATGTACTAGATTCTTCTGATAGATTCTCATGTATTACAACGGTATCATTTAAAGATAATTCTTTCATAAAATTCATTTCAAAACTATTCAGCTTTTGATTCAGAATCAATTTTTCGTCCACATGGTCTAAGCACCATTCTAGGTATTTTACATTATTAACATGATTGACAATATCTAAATCAGATAAGTAAACCACTTTCTTAAAAACCACTTCTTTCTCTGGATTGACCGTTATTTTGGAAAAACTTTCTACGGTTGGTTTTCGTTCGGGATACAGTTCGAAATGTTCATATGGTAAGGCTAATGCTTCCGGACGGCGTTTCTCTGTATTAAATACAGCCCAAAAAGTTTCTGAACCAACAATTTTAATACCGTTTATATGCATTTCTAATGCACGCACAGAACGGGAGTTTTCTAGGGTGTTAATCCATGTTGTTACCGTGACTACATCTCTCCATTTTGGTAATGCGCTAATTTCAACACGCATTCTGCTTAGTACCCAAGCTTGACTGAATTCCTGCATATCAGAAAAACTAATACCACCCATATCAGAATGTGCCGCAGCAGTTAATTGCAGAATATTACATAAGTCAGTGTATTTTAAATAGCCATTAGGCATGCATTGGGTGAAATTGATTTCCCAATCCTTACTTAAAACAGAAGTGAAATTTGGAGCTATTGGCATGAAAATTTAAGATTTTTGATTAACGATTTAGGATTTTAGAATGGCATGTGGCATAACTATTTCCAAAATCTAACTTTTATTTTATGGAGTTGACGTAATCGATAATTGTTGTATAAGGTGTTTCAAAATCAAACCATTTTGTGTTTTCATCTCTTTTGAACCAAGTGAGTTGACGCTTGGCAAAACGTCGAGTGTTTTTCTTGATTTCTTCGATAGCAAATTCCAAGCTAAAATCTCCATCAAAGTAGCTAAACAATTCTCTGTATCCTACGGTTTGTAGGGCATTCAACTCTTTGTTTTTATATAGGCTTTTGGCTTCTGCCAATAATCCTGCGTTCATCATAATATTGACGCGTTGGTTAATTCGGTTGTACATTACGCTTCTTTCTGCTTCAAGACCGATAAGAATAGGAGTGAAGCTGCGTTCGTTCGTTTTCTGATTCAAAAAGGAAGAGTACGGCCGTGCTGCGCCAATGCATACTTCTAGAAAGCGCATCATCCGCTGCGGGTTTTGAAGGGTTTGCGGATTTTCTTTTGTTATGCTTTCAAAGTAAGCGAAATCAAGTGTTTTTAATTGCTCTTGCAAATAAACGATACCAAGTTTTTCATACTGTGCATTTACAGCTTCGCGTACTGAAGGATCTATTTCAGGGAACTCATCAAAGCCTTTTAAAACAGCATTTACATACAAACCAGAGCCTCCTACGAGTATTACATAATCATTTATCAAAAATAATTCATCGCTTTTTTTAATCGCGTCTTTCTCAAAATCACCAACGGTATAATTCTCAAATATGGATTTATTTTGGATGAAATGATGCGGAGCAGCAGCTAATTCGGTTGCGGTAGGAGTGGCGGTTCCAATTGTCATTTCCTTGAAAAATTGTCGGCTATCACAAGAAATAATTTCGCATTGAAAATGATTAGCCAAAATAATACTTAAGGCTGTTTTTCCTATGGCTGTAGGCCCGACAATGGTGATGAGATGTTTCATATTTATTTTTAGCCCAGATAGCAACGTAAACCCCGGATGACTGCAAGTTAGTATTTATTGACGTAAAAGAGCGCCTTTAGAAGCTCCTTTTATGTCTTAGAAATACAACTTGTAGGAGGAGGAGTTGTAGTGCATAGCTGGAATTGCTTCATAGCTTATTTAGTATCAAATGAATGTCCGCAATGGGGGCAAAAGTTAGCATTTCCTGGATAATCTTCGGTACCGCAGTTTGTACATGGTTTTTTATGAATAGCGACTTTATCATGAGTTCTTTTGGCGATTTCGGCAGTTACGATACCAGTAGGTACTGCGATGATGCCGTATCCCAAAATCATAACAAAAGAAGCGATAAATTGTCCTAATGGTGTCTCAGGAGAGATGTCTCCATAGCCAACGGTAGTTAGGGTGACAATTGTCCAATAAATACTGGCCGGAATACTGGTAAAACCACTTTCCTTACCTTCTACTAGGTACATTATCGATCCAATGATAATGGTGGAGATCAATACAAAGTATATGAAGACTATGATTTTGCCCTTGCTGGCTTTAATGGCTTGGTTTAACTGCAGTGACTGACTTGTAAACTGTGGATGGTTTAGTATCTTGAATAATCGCAGTAGTCGTAACGAACGTACGACGGTCAGAATACTGGTTCCCATAAAGAAAATGGACAAATACATGGGCAAAATAGCGAGCAAATCAATGATGCCATAGAAACTGGACATGTATTTCCAGGGTTTATTGATTGTAATGATTCTTAAAATGTATTCGATGGTAAATAATCCAGTGATAATCCACTCGAGAAGTACAAGGTAGGAATGGTATTTTAAATCAAATTCAGCAACGGTTTCCATCATTACTAAAAGAACACTCAACAAAATAAGACCAAGGAGAATTAAATCGAATAATCGACCCGCTTTTGTGCTAGTTCCATAGATTATTACATTTGCTTTTTGTCTAAAACGGTCATACTTTGATTTCAATTCAGCCATAAGTAGTTCGGATATTTGAGATTATATCTTAGAAATTTATGATTTTGAATCCTTTGTTTTTTCTAATATGTCCCTGAATGATATTACGGGTATCACGATTATTTTGCATTGGAATAATGATGTTTTTCAGGATTTCGATTTCCGTAATCTGATAATTTAAATCATAGAAAGTATACCCTTTGTAAACTCCATTTTCAACTAACACAGCACTGCGTTCATTGATCGTTCTTCCTTTCTCAATGATTACCATACTTTTGTTTTCAAAAGAGCTTTGCGCGATGAAATTAGCTACTCTTTCATTATACTCGACGGCAGGAATAGTGCCTATGCAAGCTCCGTCACATTCATTAATGGTTTGTTGGTAACAACAAGTTTTAGAAGTATATAAACCCGTTAACTTCTGGCATAACTTGAAGTCTGATGTTATTAGGGACAAGGCATGTTTACCTTCTTGTATATTGATATAAGAAAGGATTTCTTTCTTTCTACCGTCGGCCTTTTCAAGCTTCAAGTTTAAGTATCCGTTAGTATCTTTCTCAGCATAGATAGACCACGAATAATTGCTCTTTTTTGACATCCTGTTGTAAATAGGCCTGTTGATTTTTATTTCTTCTGTTTCCTTTAGAAGGGCTACTAATTCACTGCCAGTTTCTTCAAAAGTTACCGTAAACACTTCGGCTTGAATTTTTTTGGCACTTCTCGTTATTCCAGTAAAATGCTGGTTTACTCTTTTTTTAATGTTCTTACTTTTTCCAATAAATATAATTTTACCATCCTTGTTGTGAATATAATAGACACCTGTTCTTGAAGGTACACTTTCAACGATTTCAAGTAAGTTTGGAGCAATTCCTTTTTGAACTGCTGCTTTAATGAGATCTGTGATAATAGTTTTTTCTAAATCTTTATCCAGTAACATTTTGAACAATTTGACTGTTGCCAAAGCATCACCACTAGCACGATGTCTGTCAGCCATTGGAATTCCTAACGCTCTAACAAGCTTTCCTAAACTGTGTGAAAGTTGTTCTGGCATTAATTTTTTAGACAACTCTACTGTGCAAAGTGTCTTTGTATTAAAATCGTAGCCAAGGCGGCGAAATTCTGTTTGTAGAATTCGGTAGTCAAAATCGGCATTGTGTGCTACAAGTACGCAATCATTTGTCATTTCGATAATGCGTTTTGCCACTTCAAAAAACTTGGGAGCTGATTGCAACATGGCATTATTGATACCCGTCAGTTTTACTACAAAAGGCTGAATTGGAATTTCAGGATTGACTAAACTAATGAATTGATCTACGATTTCATGACCATCAAATTTGTAAATGGCGATTTCGGTAATTCCTTCTTCATTGAATTGTCCTCCTGTGGTTTCTATGTCTAGTATTGCGTACAAAATAAGTATTCAGTGTTCAGTTTTTAGTAATCAGTTTTTTAGTAGCTATTTTGAAATGTGAAATCAAAAAATCAATTTCTTCCTCCAAAGATACTACTTCCTATTCGAACCATCGTGCTTCCACAATCGATGGCCAGTTTATAGTCTCCTGACATTCCCATTGACAACGTAGTCATTTGGCAGTTGTCAGTTTGCTTTGATTCCAATTTATCAAAAATTGATTTCAAATGCATGAATTCTTTTTTGACTTGCTCTTTATTATCGGTAAATGTCGCCATTCCCATTAATCCGGTAATTCGTATGTTTTTCATTTCTTTAAACTCCCTTGAAGCTAGGAGGGAATTTAGTTCTTCATTGTCAAGACCAAATTTGGTTTCCTCCTCAGCAATGTGCATTTGTAATAAGCAATCAATAACTCGGTTATTTTTTAAAGCCTGCTTATTGACTTCCTTCAGTAACTTAAAACTGTCCACACCATGTATCAAGCTAACGAATGGAGCCATAAATTTTACCTTATTTGTCTGAACGTGACCAATCATATGCCAGTGAATATCTTTCGGCATGGCCTCCCATTTCTCGGCCATTTCCTGAATTTTGTTTTCACCAAAAATGCGTTGACCTGCATTATAGGCTTCCATCAAATCTGGAATAGGTTTAGTCTTGGAAACAGCAACTAGCGTTACATGTTCCGGTAAAGTATTTTTTATAGAAAGTAAATTTTCAGTTATTGACATTGTGTGATTTTTAATTTATAGATTTTTTCAATAGAACTTAAAGTTCATAGATGACTATTCCGCTTCTAAACTTTGGTTCGATATAGGTGCTTTTTGGAGGCATAATTAAATCCGCATCTGCCAAAGCTTTAATCTCATTAATATTGGACGGAAAAAGAATAAACCCTACTTCGAATTCTCCTTCATCTATAATTTTTTTTAATTCCAGAATGGATTGCTTTCCAGAAACGTATTCTATCCGTTCATCATCGCGTAAATCCTTTATCGCCAAAAGCGGTAAAAGTATTGTTTCGTATAAAATTTGCGTATCTAGACTTTCTAAAGCTGTTTTGAAAACAAATTTTTCCTTTCTTACTATTAAACTATAGAATTCATTATCAAGATACATCCCAAATTGTTGCTTCTCAGTAGGTTGAAATGGTTGTTGCTTTAGATTTTCAATTATAAAATTCTTATCTAGTTCTGTGATAAAAGCCTCTTTTTCAAAACCATTTAAGTCTTTTACTAATCGATTAAATTCGTATACCTTAACATTGTTTTCAGAAATTAAATAACTCAGTAAATAGTCTTTAGCGGTATTCTCCGAGTTCTTATTTTCTTCCGACAATAATGCCGCAGCTGCTGAACGGTGGTGGCCATCAGCGATATACAGCGTAGTTATTTTTTCAAAAATATTCTGAATCCAATTGATCTCTAATGCGTCATCAATTTTCCATAAATAATTAATTTCTTTTTTAGTGCTGGAAAATTCAAAATCAGCTAATTTTTGAGTTCTGTTAAAAATCCAATTTTCTAGCGTTTTATTATCGGGATAGGTCATTAAAACGGGCTCCGAATTGAACTCTGAAAATTTCATGTAATCTTTAAGCAATTGTACTCTAAAAGCAATAGTTTCCTCGTGCTTTTTAATGCTATTATTGCGATAGTCATCGATGCTAGTTCCAACAATAATACCTGTAAAAGAATGTTTATTAGTTATTATTTTATGAATGTAAATAGCTGGATTTTTGTCTTGTACTAAAATCTTTTCTGTCTTGAAATCCTGATACTTTTGATTTACTTGGCGGTATCTTTTTTCAAAGGATACTGTCTCCTGATTCGTATAAGCCGGTTTTAAAACATGAAGAAATGAAAGGGGATTAAAATCCAATTGCGCGGCTAATTCAGCAGTGACGTATTCTTCGTAAGAACGACAGCTTACAAGGCAAACTTTATCACGTGTAGGGCGTACCGCTTTAAAAGGAATTATTTTAGCCATTATTTATAGTGTTAAGTTGCAGTCTCAAAATTCAGTAGAAATTGCGACTGCTAACTTTGACTTTATACGAATTGTTTAGAGATTTTCTCTGCTTTTTTGCTTTCTGAGTAATCGTAAAATCCTTCTCCAGATTTCACTCCTAATTTTCCGGCGCGAACCATATTCACTAATAGTGGGCAAGGAGCATATTTTGGGTTTTTGAAACCGTCATACATCACGTTTAGAATTGCTAAACATACATCAAGTCCGATGAAATCTGCTAATTGCAATGGTCCCATAGGGTGACCCATTCCGAGCTTCATAACGGTATCAATTTCATACACACCCGCTACTTTATTGTACAAAGTTTCGATAGCTTCATTGATCATTGGCATCAAAATTCTATTAGCAACAAAACCAGGATAATCATTTACTTCAACTGGTGTCTTTCCTAGTTTTTCTGATAAAGTCATAATTGTTTTAGTTACTTCATCACTTGTGTTGTACCCACGAATGATTTCGACTAATTTCATGATAGGCACCGGATTCATAAAGTGCATCCCGATAACTCTTTCTGGATGAGAAACGACAGCTCCAATTTGAGTAATAGAAATCGAAGATGTATTAGTAGCTAATATTGTGTCTGGTGAACAAGCCTCGTTTAATTGCTGGAAAATATTTAATTTCAAATCTACATTTTCGGTTGCTGCTTCTACCACCAAATCAACACCTACAACTCCGTCTTTGATATCAGTGTAGGTAATTATATTTGTGATTGTTTTTGCTTTATCTTCTGCGGTAATGACTCCTTTTGAAATCATTCTATCTAAATTAGCGGCAATTGTTGCCATTCCTTTATCTAAAGATTTTTCAGAAACATCAATTAATTTTACTGTAAAACCACTTTGAGCAAATGTATGGGCTATTCCATTACCCATTGTTCCTGCTCCGATTACTGCTATTATTTTCATTTATTGTTTATTTAATTCTAAAGTTTTCTCGTTTAACTTTTAAATTCGAAATGTTGTTCTATTTTTTAAAACAATCGATAATTTGATAAGCAACTCTTAATGCTTCCGTAGCTTGTTCTAAAGTCACAACAGGAGTTGAATTTGTATTGATCGCATCTGCAAATGTTTCTAGTTCCTCCAAAATAGCGTTATTTTGCTCCACTTCTGGATTTGAGAAATAAATTTGCTTTTTTACGCCTTCCGCATTTTGCAAAATCATATCAAAATCGCCAGGAGTTTCCGGAGCATCTTTCATTTTTACGACTTCACATTTTTTTTCCAAGAAATCAACTGATATGTATGCATCTTTTTGAAAGAAGCGGGTTTTTCGCATATTTTTCATCGAAATTCTACTGGCAGTCAAATTAGCAACACAGCCATTTTCAAATTCGATTCGGGCATTTGCAATATCTGGAGTGTCACTAATTACAGATACACCACTGGCACTTATGTTTTTAACTTTAGATTTTACTACACTTAAAATTACATCAATGTCATGTATCATTAAATCTAAAACTACAGGAACATCTGTACCGCGAGGATTAAATTCGGCCAAACGATGGGTTTCGATAAACATGGGATTTTCAATCATGTTTTTAGTTGCAATAAATGCAGGATTGAATCGTTCTACATGTCCCACTTGTCCCTTCACATTGTACTCATTGGCCAAAGCAATGATTTCTTCCGCTTCTTCAATCGTGTTTGAAATGGGTTTTTCAATAAAAACGTGTTTGCCTGATTTGATGGCAACTTTCGCACATTTATAATGAGAAAGTGTTGGGGTTACAATGTCAATTACATCAACTGCATGAATAAGAGTAGCAATTGTACTAAAATGTTTGTATCCAAATTCTTTAGAAATTTTCTCAGCATTCTCTTGATTTGGGTCATAAAACCCAACTAATTCATATTTTTCAGACTGTTGTAATAAACGTAAATGTATTTTTCCTAGGTGACCAGCGCCTAATACTCCAATTTTCAGCATAATGATGTTGTTTCCACAAAAATAGGAATAAAATGATTAATCCGTTAAGGATAAACGACAATTATTTGGGGATTTAAAAATTATAATTTGTTAATTATAATTAGAATTTGTTTTCTATTTTTACCAAAATAAAATAAAAAACTTTGAAAGACACAGCCAAACATCAAGGACTTCGGAATCAATTAGTAAGCGTTTTACAACAAAAAGGGATTACCGATCTAACTGTTTTGGATGCGATAAAAAAGATACCCCGACACTTATTTTTAAATTCTAGTTTTGAAGATTATGCCTATCAGGATAAAGCTTTTCCTATTGCTGCCGGTCAAACAATCTCGCAACCGTACACCGTAGCCTTTCAGTCCCAATTATTAGAAATTAAAAAAGAGCATAAAGTTTTGGAAATTGGAACAGGATCAGGATATCAAACAGCGGTTTTGTGCCTGATGGGAGCTAAGGTCTATAGTGTAGAGCGACAAAATGAATTATTTAAACAAACCTCGGCTTTGTTACCAAAATTAGGGATTCGTCCAAAACATCTTTCTTTTGGAGATGGTTATAAAGGATTACCGAGTTATGCTCCTTTTGACAGTATTATTGTTACTGCGGGTGCACCATTTATACCACAACCGTTGATGGCGCAATTAAAAATAGGAGGTAGGCTTGTGATTCCGTTAGGGGATGAAGTGCAAATTATGACTTTGTTGATAAGAGTAAATGAAACGCAATTCGAGAAACATGAACTGGGAGAATTTAAATTCGTTCCTTTATTAGAAGATAAAAATTAAATAAAAGCCTCTTTTAAAGAGGCTTTTATTGACTAACAGTTTCTATATAATGTTCTAGACTTTGTTTTTCAATTTGAGCTACAAAAAGTATAAAATCGTCTTTGTTTTCTTTTGTTATCGCTCCTTTTAGTGCTTGGTAATATAAATTTCGCTGGTCGTTGTCCGCTTTAATACTTGCTACTAGGTAACCATGTTGTAGGAGAATACTATTCATAATCAGTCGCGATACTTTCCCGTTTCCATTGATAAAAGGATGAATAGTTAGAAAACGTTCTTTTACAGTGGCTGCCAATATAACGGGATGTATCTTATTTTTATTACCTTCATACCAATTAAAAAGGGCTTCTACTTCTTGTGGAATAGCGGGGGGGTCACATGGATTAAAGCTTTTATCTTTTATCGTTATAGCTACAGCGCGATATTGACCGGCTTCTTTTGGTAAAATTCCCCTTAAAATAATAGAATGCAAGGAGACGATTTCTTTTTCAAGAAGAGCTTCATTATTTTGAATCCTGTTTTTGATAAATTCAATTGCTTCCTGATGGTTAATTGCCTCCAGATGTTCACGCATACTTTTGCCGGAGATTGTTTGACCTTCATTAATAACCAAATCGGTTTCTTCTAGCGAAAGTGTATTTCCTTCCATCCAATTGCTACAAAAGGTATATTCTACTTCTAACGCTTGCGTGATTGAACTAGTTTTAATTTGGGAAAAAGTTTTCAGTTTTGACTTAATAAAATCTATTTCATCTAAAATTTTTTGAAGAAGGGTCGAAACTTTTTTAACAGGCAAGATGCTATTCAATTTAATTTCTTCCTCGGCTGCTCGCAATGCTTTTAAGGCAAATTCATCTTGTCCAATTTCATGTATAATTTTCTCTTTCAACCAAGAAACCATTATGGTTTCCAAATCAATTTCTAGAAGTGTAGCTAATATTGTGACTTGATCTTTGGTTGGTTTTCTGCTTCCGCTTTCGAATTTACTAATTAATGCTTGATCGATGCCTAAAAGCTGAGCTACTTCCCTTGTTTTTAAGTTTTTTAGCTCACGTGCTTTTTTGAGTAGTGTCTTCATTTTTAAGTCAGGAGTTAAGTAGTCTTGACAAATTTAGTCATCAGTATACATAATAAAAAAAGGAAAATGAATTCCCTTTTTTATTAAAATTCTTTTTTAATTCGGGCTAAATCGCGTTTAGTATCTTGTTCTTTTAGTGATTCTCGTTTATCATAGGTCTTTTTACCTCGACAAAGACCTATTTCTAATTTTGCTAATCCTTTTTCGTTAGTAAATAACTTTAAAGGGACGATGGTAAGTCCTTTGGCTTGAACACTACGTGCTAAACTTTTTAATTCTCTTTTGTTTAACAATAGTTTTCGCTCGCTACGTGCTTTGTGATTGAATTGATTTCCAAAAGTATATTCTTCAATATAGGTATTTATAGCAAAAAGTTCGGTACCACTAAACTCGCAAAAACTTTCAGTGATATTAGCCTTTCCTAAACGGATTGATTTGATTTCAGTTCCCGCCAAAACAATTCCCGCAGTGAATTTCTCGATTATTTCATAATCGTATCGGGCTCTTTTATTAAGTATGTTGATTGTTTTTAGCATATAAGTACAAATGTACAAACTATTTATTCAACAAAAAATTATTAAAAACTATTATCACCTGTTTAAATGTAGATCTTAATTTGTAGTAATTATCATTGTTAATCTAGATTTTGTTATATTCGTTTAATTAATATTAAAAAACAAACAATATGATAAAAAATTTATTAAGAATTTCGGTTATTTCGATTGTGTTTTTTGCTTCTTGTTCTAAAGACGATAATATCAAGGAAGGTAGTATAGTTATAGAGGCATCTCAAAAAGATCCTCTAAGTGCACTCGAAATTAATGCAAAAATTGATGAGTCAATTAATACAAAAGGGTCTTTTAATTGGAAGGAGTCATCAAGTCATTTGCTTTGGAGTGCAATAGCTCAAGGGCAAAACATTGTAACTATAGGATTTGGAAATTCAAAAGATGATATCGAAAGAGCAAAATTATCTGATAATGAGAAAATACAAAATGATTTGCTCGCAATTATTATGAAATATGAAGGAACAAATTTAGACAAGACTTTAATTTCATCCGATGAATATTTAAATTTAATAGATGTTGTTATTTCTAAACAAGAAACTATTATTGCTTTAAGGAAAAGTAAATATATCCGATATATTGAACCAGGTGATTACAAATATTTCGAAGGTAAAAGAGTGTTAGAGAAAATGGCCTCAGGTTCAGGTTCAGGTTGTGGGTATGACGCTTCTACATTAAGCACTGCAGATTATACTTTTATTACGCCAAATTCAAAAGCACCGTGGACTTTTTATAAACATAATATTCCAAGTGCATGGAGTTATAGTACAGGTAGAGGAGTTACTATAGCCATAGTTGATACAGGAGTTTCGCCAAATCAAACGTTATTAGGTTCTAGTTTTAATGATGGAAATTCGTCAGGAAGAACCATTCAGAAATATGGTGTTTATGTTGATTCTGTTTGGCCTTGGAGTACAACCACAGATGGCACAAGTGATTTGTGTGGTCATGGTACGAGTATGGCTTCAGTAGCTGCTGCTCCTAGAAATGATAATGGTTTGCCTGTTGGCGTGGCCTATAATGCCAACTTAGTGACTTATCGTGCTGCGTCTAATGTAGTTTTAGAAGGATATCACGAGCAGAACGGCGTTAAGAATGCATTTACTGCCTTAGGTAATCGAAGTGATGTGAAAATTATTTCGATGTCTATGGGACATATTTTTTCTGTGGGAAAAATTGAAGATGGAATAAAATATGCCTACAGTAAAGGAAAATTAATATTTTGTGCTGGTGGTACATCAACAAGTTTTACGACTTTTGTAGGAGTAATTTTCCCTGCATCAATGGCAGAAACTGTTGCAGTTACAGGTGTAAAAGAAGGTTCAACCTATGAAAAATGTGATGTTTGTCATACAGGAAGTAAAATTGATTTCACTATAGTTATGCAAAGATCAGGTTCTGGAAATACAGTTCCTGTAGATAGTTATTATGACAACCAATCTGATTATGTGGGTGGTTCATCAGTTGCAACAGCGACGACGGCGGGAATTGCTGCTTTAGTTTGGGCAAAAAATCCAAGTTGGAATAAAGACCAAGTTTTGACTAAAATGCGTCAATCAGCAAGTTTATATCCAAATAAAAACCCAGAATTTGGTTATGGAAATATTAATGCATTACTGGCCGTTCAATAATTGTATCAAAATATTAAAAGGAAAAACCATCAAAGTAATTTTGATGGTTTTTTTATATTTGTTTCTAAAGGAATGAATACTTTTGTTCTATGGAAAAAAAAGACCCCCTTCACGGAATAACACTTAAAGCAATACTTGAAAAGTTAGTTGACTATTACGGATTTGACACTTTGGGCGAATTAGTAAAAATTAAATGTTTCAATGATAATCCGAGTGTAAAATCTAGCCTTACTTTTCTAAGAAAGACAGATTGGGCAAGAAAACAAGTAGAAGAGCTGTATATTCAATCAGTGTCTAAATTCGATAAATAGAACGTGGTTTAATTGATGCGATACGAGACCATTACACCACCACGATATGGCAACCATTCTCCGCTTTTATTCCAATGTTCCGCGGTTTCATACCGTTTCCCAGTACTTAAATAGTATCCATGATAAAATCCTTGCTGATTCCCACCGCCTACAAAGCAGTCTAACATAAAATGATCATTTATTTTTTTCTGATAACCAATTGTTGCTCCCATAACGTATCCAAATCCTTTTTCATATTTATCTGTATTTAGATAGTTCCATTTTTGGAAATTAAATACAGTACCACCTATATGGGCTCCAGCATAAAAGCCATTGTATTTTTCATTAAAATGATAACGGTATTCCGGAATTACGATATAGAATTGTTGTGGAGCCCCATTGAAAGACTTCCAAGGAGATGCCAAGATATCTAATTGAAAAGTAGATTTTTTACCAATACTGGTTTCTATACCTACATTAGGAATGGTCAACAAAGTAGTTAAAGCATTTACTTTTACATAAGTTTGACTTTGTAATTGAATTGAAAGTAAAAGAACAAGCAAAAAAAGAAGTTTTTTCATAATATAAATTTTACTGGCCAACACCTAAGTTAAATTGTTGTCAGTTTCGAGTGCAAATATAAAATAAAAGTACAGATGCCTGTAATGCAAGTATGATAAAATTCACAAATATAATACTGTTAAAATTTATTTAATCTCGAATAAATAATAGTATCCAAAAAACGTCCTTCATAAAATTCATTTTCTTTTAAATGCGCCTCTTTTACAAAATTATTTTTTTCTAAAACTTTGGCTGAACCTATATTTTTGGGGTCAATTATAGCCTCAATAGAATGTAATTTCATTATCTGAAAGCCATATTTTATTGCCTCTTGAATCGCTTCTGTAACAATACCTTTTCCACCATATTCTGGAAGCAACATATACCCAATTTCGGCACGAAAATGTTCGGGTTTTATCCTGTAAAAACCTATAACCCCTATTAATTTAGGACTCCCTTTGAGCGTAATTGCCCAATTTATGACTTCGTTACTTTCAATTTTAGCATCAATCATCACAATATGTTCCAGCGCTTCTTCGGTAGTTATTAACAAGGGTCTTGGAATGTACTTCATCGTTTCGACGTTAGAACGTAATTCGAGAATGGGCTCAACATCATTTTTATCTACACGTCTTAAATTCAGTCGTTCGGTTTCCAGATTTGGAAATGGAGTGAAGTTTATGGATAACATTTTTTAGTAGTATTTAGTTAATTATAAGATTTCAATACTGAATGCTGCTTCAAATATCTGACCTGATTCTATTATTTGAATGCCTTCTTTCTCCATTAGATTTCCTGTACTTTCAACTGAATCTGAATACCCAAACCAAGGCTCTATGCAAAGAAAAGGCGCATTCATTTTTGTCCAAATTCCTAAATGTGGAAATTTTGGATAACGTACTCTAATTAATGGCGTCTGATTTTTTAAAATTGTTAAATGTTTAGATTGCAATGACTTAAAAATTAACGCATCATTTTCGAATAATTCATACTTTAAACGAACCAAATTATTAGGCGAATCAAGCATCTTAGTCTCATTAGAAATCAAATCATTTTGTAACAGATTGTATTCTAACGGCTCCTCTTTTTCAAATTGTAAACTATAGTCCTCAAAATTTCCAGACAGGGCGAAAGCAGGATGCGCTCCTATAGAAAAAGGCATTTGTGATGCGGTTTTATTTACAACCTTGTAACCAATAAATAGGCTGCTGTTCTCTAAGGTATACTTAATTTGGAGTTCGAAATTAAAAGGATATCTATTTCTGATATTATCAGATGATTGAATTGAAAAAGTAGCACTATTATCTTTTTTATCGATTAATTCAAATACCATATCTCTAGCAAAACCATGTCGTGATAAACAATATTCTTTACCATCATATTGATATGAATTATTTTTAAGTGTGCCCACAATGGGAAATAAGATAGGGGAGTGCTTACCCCAAAAATCTGGATTCCCATCCCAAATATATTCTATTGAATTGTTATTTTCCAAAGAACATAATTCAGCACCTAACAGTTTAATTTGTGCGGTTAAATTGGAGTTTTGTATTGTCGTTATCAAAATGAAAGTCTTATTACGTGTTAATTTTTTATGAATGTAAATATATTTTTTAATTTTTATTATAAATAACGAAAATAGATTTATTGCGTTTTTAGTAAAATTTTCTTAATTTTTTATAAAAGCATTGAATTTACTGTCATAGTATTATTATTTTTTATTAATTTGCTTACAAATAGTGAAAAATATGAAAAACATTCGATTCAAGGCCATAGTCCACATGGCTCTATTATTAGGGATTTCATCTCTCTGGGCGCAAGAAGTTCCTGTAACTACAACAAATGCCCAAAAATCTAATTACAATTATCATGATGCTTTTGCCCCATTTTTTTATACAAAAAACGGCACATCAACACGTTCTGCTAGCGGTCAGCCAGGTGCAGAATATTGGCAAAACAGAGCAGATTATGTTCTTACAGCAAAATTAAATGCTCAGAGTAATGAGATTATTGGTACGGATGTAATTACCTATACTAATAATAGTCCTGATGCGATGTCTTTTATTTGGATGAATGTAGATCAAAATTTATTCAAAGCAGATTCCCGCGGTAATGCAGTTGTTCCTTTGACTGGTAGTCGTAATGGAGCACAAGGAGAAGTTTTTGACGGTGGTCATAAAATAAAATCGGTTAAAATTGTTAGCACGAGTAAAGGAAAATCTACTGAAGTTAATGCTAAATTTACAATTACGGATACGAGAATGCAAGTTTTTCTTCCGCAAGAACTGAAAGGTAAAGGTGGTTCTGTAAAAGTTAAAATTGATTTCTCTTATATTTCTCCATTGGAAGGTTCAGACCGCACTGGAGTTTTGGACACTAAAAACGGAAAGATTTTCACCATCGCGCAATGGTATCCACGTATGTGTGTGTATGATGACGTAAGAGGATGGAATACGAATCCCTATTTAGGAGCTTCAGAATTTTATTTAGAATATGGTGATTTTGATGTTAATATCACTGCTCCTGCTAATCATATTGTTGTTTCTTCTGGGGAGTTAGTAAATCCTACTCAGGTTTATAGCACGATTGAACAAGGTAGATTAGCACAAGCCAAACAAAGCGATAAAACTATTTTTATCCGTACACAAGAAGAAGTAGCTACTTTAGCAAATAGTACGTCTACGGCAACTAAAACATGGCATTATAAACTTAAAAATGCTAGAGATTTATCTTGGGCATCTTCAGCGGCATTTATTTTAGATGGAGCTAAGATTAATTTACCAAGTGGAAAAAAATCATTGGCCCTATCAGCTTACCCAGTTGAAAGTTCCGGAAATGAGGCTTGGGGACGTTCAACAGAATTTACCAAGGCGTCCATTGAAAATTACTCTAAAAGATGGTTCGAATATTCTTATCCAGTAGCTACAAATGTAGCCGGAAATGAAGGAGGAATGGAATATCCCGGAATTGTGTTTTGCGGATGGGAATCTAAAGGAGAAGACTTATGGGGAGTTACAGATCATGAATTTGGACACAACTGGTTCCCTATGATTGTGGGGTCTAACGAACGTCTATTTGGTTGGATGGATGAAGGATTCAATACTTTTATCAATTCACTTAGTTCTGTTGATTTTAATAAAGGAGAGTATAAAAGTGAAGATTCTGACTTACACCAAAGAGCTGAAATGCTAACTGGTAGTGATTTAGAAACTATTATGAGTTCTCCTGATAATATGAAAGAGGCAAATATTGGTATTTTAGCTTATTATAAACCAAGTTCAGGACTAGTTATATTACGTGAACAAGTTTTAGGAGAAGAACGTTTTGATTTGGCTTTTAGAACTTATGTAGAACGTTGGGCTTTCAAACACCCTACACCGGATGATTTCTTTAGAACAATGGAAAATGTTGCGGGTGAAGATTTGAGTTGGTTTTGGAGAGGATGGTTTCAATACAACTGGCGTTTTGATCAAGGGATCAATTCTATTAAATATGTGAAAAATGATCCGAAGCAAGGGGTTGTAATTACTGTTGAGAATTTTGAAAAAATGCCAATGCCTATCATTTTGGATATAAAAACAAAAAGTGGTACTATAGAAAGAGTAAAATTGCCTGTTGAAATTTGGCAAAGAAATACAGAGTGGTCATTTAAGCATGATTCAGCGGAAGAAATTGAAAGCATCACTTTAGATCCAGATCATGTTTTCCCAGATAGTAATGAAGCCAATAATGTTTGGACCTCTGCAAAAGGAGCTGTTGAGAAAGATGTGATTTTGGATGGATATTTAGGAACGTACTCGAATGAAAAATCTCCAATGAAAATTACTTTTTCAGAAAAAAATAATGTACTTACCGCTGAGATTAGTAATTATCCTAACTTTTCAGTAGATCCAATAGGAAAAAATCTTTTTGAATCGAAAAGAGCTGGGCTTCAATTTCAATTTAATGAAAGCCAAGATGGTTTTGATATGATAATATTAGGTAATGGTCAAAAAATACCATTTACAAAGGATAAGTAATCTTTTTTACAAAGGACAGCAAAAAAAAATACCAGCTTTATAGCTGGTGTTTTTTTATATAAAAATATTTAATTTTTTTATGCTGGTATTTGCTGACTCAGACAATGCAAAGTTCCAAAACCCCAGATTAAATCGATAGCGCTAATTCCAATAACTTCTCTATCAGGAAAACATTCTGCAAGTATATTCAGCGCTTTGCGATCATTGGCATCATTAAAAGTAGGAACCAAGATACATTTATTTAAAATTAGAAAGTTAGCATAACTTGCCGGCAGTCTTAAGTCTTCAAAATCTAAGCGTTTAGGCATGGGCAAAGCCACTATAATAGGAGCTTTACCATTTTCTAATTTAGCATTTTGCAAGCGTTTTAGATTGTCTTGTAATGGTGTATAATTGGCATCGTTTGGATCTGTTTCGACAATGGTTACAATCGTATCTTCATTGATAAAACGACATAAATCATCAATATGACCATGCGTATCATCACCTTCAATTCCGTTACCTAACCAAATTACATTAGTAATCCCTAAGTATTCCTTGAAAACTGCTTCATAATCGGCTTTAGTAAAATTAGGATTTCTAACCTGAATATCAGGATGCATCAAACATTCTTCAGATGTTAATAAAGTTCCTCTTCCGTTGCTATCAATTGCTCCACCTTCTACAATTACCGGTTTTCCTTTGTATAACACTTGGGTAAGTGGAATATCAAGAATATTTGCTACTGTTGCAGGTATATGTTTGTCTAATTGATAGTTTTTATATTTTGCCCAACCGTTAAAATTGAAATTTAAGGCTTCTCTAGCGTCTCCATTTTTGATTACAATAGGACCAGAATCACGCATCCAACTTCTATTTGTTCTTTGGATAATAAACGAAACATTAGCTAAGTTAACCCTTGCCATTTCTAGCATTTCGGTTACTTTTTCTTTTAACTTTTCGTCAATCACTACTAAAAACACCGTTTCGTATGTGGCTACTTTTTTAATAAATTCAACGAAAGCCCATTGAATGGCTTCGTATTTTCCAGGCCAATCTTTTCCGTTATGAGGAAAGCAAAGTAATATCCCTTGTTGGTTTTCCCATTCTGCAGGAAATCTTCTATTGTTTGTAGTCATAATCAATTTCTATTATAAAAACACAAAGGTAAACATTCAAGAACAATTTTGAATATTTTTTGATTTGTTCACACCATTTTGTCTTTGAAGGATTTTTTTTAACGCGACTACTTTTGTTAATCATTCGATAATATTCTAATAATCTGATTTCAATAGGATCCTGTTATTTTTGGCAAAACCAAAAAAACAAACATACAATGAAAAAGTACGCACTACCATTATTAGCAGCAATTTGTTTATTATCGAGTTGCAGCAATCAAAATTCCTCAGAAGAAGGAACAATTGAAGAAACGATAAACGAAAACCCTTCTAGTTTTAAAGAAATTGGTTCTATCATTATCGGCAGCGAAGGTGCAGCAGAAATCAGTGCTTATGACGAAGTCTCTAAGAAGCTTTTTACAGTGAATAATAGTAGTAGTAATAAAATTGATGTAATCGATTTATCAGATCCTAGTAATCCTAAGCTAATTGCGAGCATTGATTTAACCACTTTTAACGGGGCTTCTAATAGTGTGGCTACTTATAATGGCAAACTAGCCGTAGCACTAGAAGCTACTCCTAGCAAGCAAGATTTAGGAAAAGTAGTTGTTTTTGACACTTCAAATTACGCTGTTCTAAAAGTAATTACTGTTGGTTCTTTACCCGATATGATTACTTTTTCACCCGACGGAAAGTTCATTATGACGGCAAATGAAGGAGAACCGAATAGTGATTATTCAATTGATCCAGAAGGTACCATTTCCATTATTGAGGTGGCAAAAGATTACGCGGTAACAACGTTGAACTTTAGCAGTTTCAGCAATCAATTAACTTCGCTAAAAATTAATGGATTTAAAATTTCAAGTCCTACAAATGATTTTGCTAAAGATATTGAACCTGAATATATCACTATTTCGGCCGATTCAAAAACGGCTTGGGTTACTTTACAAGAAAATAATGGCGTTGCCAAAGTAGATTTAGCAGCAAAAAAAATAACAGCTATTTTTCCTTTAGGATTTAAAGATTTTAATTTAGCCGAAAATGCGATTGACATCAGTGATAAAGATGGCGGCGTTTTATTTAACCCTTGGAAAGTAAAAGGAATGTTTATGCCAGATGCGATTAGTAACTTTGAGGTAAACAATACCACTTATTTTGTGACTGCAAATGAAGGTGATGCTAGAGAATATGATAATTATATTGATATAAGTAGAATAGGTAGTAGCTCAGTTATATTAGACCCGTTAAAGTTTCCTAATGCTTCTGTCTTAAAAGAAGATGCAAAAATGGGACGATTAAATATCGTTAACAAAATGGGCGATACTGATGGCGATGGCGATATCGATGAATTAGTTAGTTTTGGGGGAAGGTCGTTTTCTATTTGGAACGGTAACACGGGACAAATAGTTTTTGATAGCAAAAATGAATTAGACAGAAAAGCACAAGAATTTGGTACTTATGATGATAAACGTAGCGACGATAAAGGGGCAGAACCAGAATCTGTTGTAGTGGCTAAAATGGGTGCTAAGACTATTCTTTTTGTAGGCTTAGAAAGATCGGATAATTGCATGGTTTATGACGTAAGTAATCCAAATGCACCAAAACATTTGCAAACACTAAAAACAGGTGATGCTCCAGAAGGCTTACTCTTTATTCCAGCTTCAAAAAGTCCAACGAAAAGAAGTTTAGTAGTAGTGAGCAGCGAAGGGGATGGAACAATCAAAATTTACCAACCAGATTTGAACTAAGGAATTTTAAGTTTCCTGTAAAATAAAAATGGACTAGAGCGCGATTTGCTTTAGTCCATTTTTTGTTTCCTTAATTTTATTTAATCGATTGCTCTTTTAGTAATATCACCAAAAGCATCAATTCGTCTGTCTCTAAAAAACGGCCAGTTTTGACGTACATTTTCTTGCAAGTCTAAATCGACTTCGGCGATCAGGATTTCTTCTTTGTCGTGTGAGGCTTGCGCCAAAATTTCGCCTTGTGGTCCCGCTATAAAAGAAGATCCCCAAAACTGAATTCCATCTGTATCTGGTAGATATTGTTCTAAACCTATTCGGTTTGCTGCCGCAACATAAACGCCATTAGCTACCGCATGCCCTTTCATAACGCTCATCCAAGCTCCGTGTTGGTTTACTCCATATTCCTCTTTTTCTCCCGGATGCCAGCCAATTGCCGTTGGGTAAAACAAAACTTCCGCACCTTGTAAAGCGGTTAAACGAGCTGCTTCGGGATACCATTGATCCCAACAAATAAGCGTCCCTACTTTTCCTTTTTTGGTTGGAATGGTTTTAAAGCCTAAATCTCCTGGAGTAAAATAGAATTTTTCATAAAAATGAGGATCGTCTGGAATGTGCATTTTACGGTATAATCCTGCTTCTGAACCATCAGTGTCGATAATATAAGCGCTATTGTGGTAAATTCCGGCCATTCTTTTTTCGAAAAAAGGAACAATTATTACCACACCCAATTCTTTCGCTAAAGCACTAAAAGCAATAAAGGAAGTACTGTAAAGCGGTTCTGCCAATGCAAAATTGTCAACGTCTTCACTCTGACAGAAATAATGACTGCTGTACAATTCCGGTAAAGAGATTACCTCAGCACCTTGACTGGCTGCATCGCGCACCCAACTTAAACATTTTTTGAGGTTATTTTCGGCAATATCATTGAGGTTTAATTGGATAACAGCAATCTTATATTTTTTGTTTGGCATGGTATAAATTTTAGACTGCAAAAATAGTGAATTTTATAAAGAGTAGAAAATGGGGTGATTGGAAATTATTGTTTAATGTATTTCTGACTCTCATTAGCTCAAAAATGAAGCGAAAAAAGTATTGAGAACTATTTTTTGCTAATGAATTTTCTTGTTCTTGATGCAATTTTCTAGCAAAAATTACTTCCAGAAACAAGTTTGCGGTAAAATGAACTAACATTATTGACAAAAAAATGAATACACTCAAAAAGGTTGAATTTACTTTATACTGTAATCCTTGATGATTATTTTGATTCCCTCTAAATACGTTGTTACTACGAAATCTGGAAATCTAGTTTTGAATTTTGAAGACTCAAAGATATTGTCAATTGCATAGCGGGGTAGTAATTCCTGTGTTTCCTTGAGGTTTTTATCAAAAAAGGAGCCTATTTTTAGTACAATCCAGGGCAATACTTTGTATTTTACTTCTCTTCCTAATTGGTGTCCAATTTCGGCAATGAATTGCTTATAAGTTAATCTATGATCGTCACAAGGTAAATGCCAGGTTTGACTATATGCATCAGCCGTATTGCCTATCAATGCCATAGCTTTGCTCGCATCAGGAGTAAAGATAAGTGTTCGTAAGACATTGTCTTTTAAGAAAATCTTAGGTTCTTTACCATTTTTAAGATTTTCGAAAATTAGACTATTGGTAAGTCCCTTGGTTTTGTCTGGGCCGTAGAACTCGGGCGCCCTGCAAATAACAGCTTCAATTTCTCTATTGGCAATGGCTTTTAATAGTAATTCTGCAGCTATTTTTTTTCCTCTTCCTTTTTTTCCTTCTGAGGTTAAAGGCGTTTCTTCGATTTGGATTTTACTGTTTTGAGGATAGGCGTAGGTGTTATCAAAATAAACTAGTTTACAGCGATTCTTTTTACAAGCTGCTATCACATTTTGCATTACAATTACCCAATCTCTAAGCCATATTTCAGAGTTATATGGTAGTCCCACTGTTAGATAGGCGATCTTCGTATTTTCTAGTGCAGAAATAACATTTTCTGGATCAAGTAGGTCCGCTTTAAAAAGAAGATCCTCTGGATGCACTTTTTGTGGATTGCGTCCTACTAATTTAATTTGGTGAGTATAGTTTTTACGTAATTCACGGGCTAATTCTTCTCCTATTATTCCGTTTGCTCCTAATATTGTTTGCATTTTATGTTTTTTTTGTCGCTAATTTGTACGAATGCTAAGATAAGCATAATAGGGACGGTATCTTTCGCTCTAGGAAGCTACAATAGGAAATCATAATGAAGATATAAGTTTATATAATCAGAGTTAAAGTCAAAAAAGAAGAAAAAGCGACTATTTTTGTTACTTAAAATCAATCAAATACATGATTATGAAAACTATTTTTAAAGTAGCTCTAATTCTTAGTACACTGATTTTCAGCTTCACTTCAGTATTCGCTCAATCAAATGATAAAAAAGCCGATGAAATCGTGAAAAATATGCTAACTGCGATGGGCGGATTAAAAAATTACAATAAAACTCATTTTATCCAATGGAATTTTGGGAACAGAAAATTATTTTGGGATAAATGGACTGGAAATGTTCGCATAGAGAATCCAACAGAAGATCAAGTAATTTTAGTAAATATCAATACTTTAAAAGGTAAGGTATACGAGAATGGTATTTTAGTAAAAGATCAGACTAAAGTTAACGGTCTACTTAGAAAAGCAAAGAACTGGTGGATTAATGATTCTTATTGGTTAGTGATGCCTTGGAAATTGCAAGATCCTGGAGTAAATCTTACTTATGTTAAAACGGATAAATTACCAGATGGCAAAACAGCGGATATTTTACAGCTCACTTTTAGCGCTGTTGGTGTAACTCCTGATAATAAATACTTGCTGTATGTCGATAGAGAAGATCATTTAATAAAGCAATGGGCGCATTATAAAAATTTTAATGATGCTAAGCCAAAGTTCGTGAAACCTTGGAATAACTATCAAAAAGTGGGTAGCATCTTGCTTTCCTTTGATAGACCCAATGAAGATGTTGGACCAAAAAATGTAATGGTTAAAAATAATATTGATTCCTCTCTATTTACTGAATTATAAAAGAGCCAGTCTACTTTAGACTGGCTTTTTAGTGTTTAAGATTAGAATTTTAATTCAAGAAGATTTGCATTGATACAAAAAAGAGATATAAATTTAAACCAAAATAAAATAAAGCAGGTAACGAAACCCACAAACCGTCTTTAATTTTTAGTCTGACTGCTACGCCTAAAAACATCAATAGAGCTAGGCCACCGGAGGAGATCAGTAAAATAGAGTTGTAGAGTAAGCCCACAAGCAAACCTAAACCTCCCACTATCTCTAAAATTGCAGTAAGCACTCCGAATTTACTTAAACCAAAGCGGATAAATTCACTTTTCATATTTGGAGTTGTAAAGTAAGCTATACCATAACCTAAAAAAGAGAGACTTGAAAAAACAATTAAAACTTCTAGTAAACTCATTAGGCAATTAAATTTAGGGTTACGGCAGCGATAAATAGACTTAGTAGCATAAGAAACAATGAGGGAATACGCTTTTGCCACGGGTTATTCACTTTGAAGTGAAAATACTGAGCACTTAACATCAGGAAAGCCATCAAAAGTGCTGGGACTAGAACTAGCGAAGGATACCAAATACCTGCTATTAGCAAAGTTGCCAATGCTATTTTAGTAGCTCCAACAATCGTGCGAGTCAGATCACTCAGCCCATATTGATTAAATTCTTTAACGATATTATCAAAGCGAAATACCCATACAATAACAACAGAAATAGCGACAATGAGTTGCGCAATGATTGATAAATTTTCCATTTTAGTTTTTTTTTTTTAATTTCCTTACTTATTTGGCTTTTCAGGTTCTGCCCCGTTATTTTTGAGTGATTTCTGGTCTTCACTTTTTAATTTAATGTTTGATTAATTTTTAGAATCTATTTAGATATTACTTTAGTGTCATAATGCTTTGTCAGCGATTAGTCTTAGTCGTATTTACCGGTATCATGCCTAGAATCTTCTACTAAGTTAAAATTTCTTGCTATAGAGGATTAAAAATTTTAAAAATTTTGAGCGATTTCACAAAAACCGCCCTCCAAAATCTGCACAAAATGGTAGGCAAAGGCAGAAAGCTTTGTGCCCTATTAATTTTTATAGAAAGACTTTATAAAGCTGGGGTATTTTACTCCCTTTTCACGATAATAACTGCTCGAAAAAACCACCTATTTCTAATTTTCTGTCTATAAAGTGAATTTCATAAATCCAAAACCTTTCGTCTCCATTTAGGTCTTTTTCGTTCATTAGCAAATTGTTATTGGGATGAATATAATTAATTTCTTCATCGCCTAAAATTTCTTCATGTGGAAAATTACCTATTAAATGACCACAGTGATGGTTTCCGTATTCCCATCCATATTTTGTAGCTAACTTTTTAGTATACTGATAAAAATCAGCGCCTGTTAATTTGTCTTTATTTTGATCATAGTATTCTTTTCCTTCTTTCCAGGCCAGTTCTACATCTCGTTTTAGTTTTAATTTTTTTTGATTGTTACCAAGTACAAACGTTTTACCAACATCTGCCTCCCAATTTTCAAAAACGGGACCGAAATCAAAAAACAAAATATCGTCTTTTTGAATCGTTAAATTAGTTGGATTTTCTTTGTAGGGTAATAGCGTGTTTCTTCCTGACCTAACAATGCGTTTGTGCCAGAATTTTTTAATACCAAATAATTCAAATGCTAAGTTAAATACTTCCGTATTTAGTTGATGCTCCGTTTTTCCTTCCGTTATTAGGCTTCGATTTTCAATTTCTTTATAAAGAATTTCTGCTTTTCTCTCGGCTTCGATTAAGTTCAGTATGCGTTCCTCTTTAGGCATCATTTTTATAATTAGTGGTGACGGAAACTAGTATGTCGTTGTTTCTGCAATGTACTAAAAGATATGCGATTATACTTATTGTTGTAAATCGTTTTTCTCTTTCTAATTATCTATAAGCATCAGAATTAAACTAAGTACTAAATATGAAGTTGGGAGACTTCGTACCCATCCCATTCCAATCCTATTTATTTTTTATAAGTAAGACTACGGATAGCTTTGGTATCAAATTATATACTTACATTATGTGATTTCCCCTTAGAGGAAACGACATAGTAAACAAAAATAGGATTGACAATATAATCAATGTAATGACATTACGCTTTCGCCGTTATTTTAAAGGTATTGGTAATTCATGTGTGCGGCTACCATCTTTTGCGCTTTCTTCAAAGAGAATAAGAATTAAAGTTGAATACTCCTTTTTTTTCTCAACATCAACTGTAAAATCAAAGTTGCCCCATTCTGGTGCACCGGCATCGCTCGTTGTGAACCCCGTTTTCAATTCGTTATGTCCATCCTCAACCACCCAACTAATATTTGCTTCCCAAACTTGAGCTTGTCCTTTTATATGGAATTTATTTCCATCTACTTTTTCTACCGTTACTTGGCGAAAATGTTCATTTGAAAATGCTATCGCTACTTGTTTTTGGGGTTCAATGGGCTTTGCTATTTGAACTGTATCGATAGAAGTCGAGCTCTCATTGCTGTTAGTATCGTCGCTGTTTTTTTTATTGCATGCAATTACAAGAACGGCTAATAACAAGATTATTGATTTTATTTTCATTGTTTTACTATTTTTATTTTTTTACTTTAAAATGTTTTCGGTATTACAGGAGTATTGATCTATCGCGAGGACTAAAATATGAATTTACTTGGTATTAGCAACAGATATTCGATCATACTAATTATTACAGTCCGTTTTTCTTTTTGTAATCAAATCAAATCAATTTAACCTATAGTTTAGCCCCTTAATAGTTCGGAGTGTTATTTTAAATTTCAAAATTATATATTTGAGATATGAAATACAAGAAAT